>DATBQC010000333.1:0-2471 GCA_036561065.1 Methylobacter sp.
CAAAAATATACCCCATTATATTTTGCGATTGTCAGGTAAAATTAGCTGAAATCAGGATGTGCAAAGCTTAGGAAAAGAAAATATTCTGAAACCGGAGTATTGATTTGTGTTGAGTTGTATTTGCAGTTATCTTAAACATTAGTTATTAAAATAATAAGGAGAAATCGGATGTCAAAAGGCCAAAATTTACAGGATAATTTTTTAAATGCGCTTAGAAAAGAGCATATACCTGTGTCCATTTTCCTTGTTAACGGCATAAAGTTGCAGGGTAAGGTGGATTCATTTGATCAGTACGTGGTTATGCTGAAAAATACCTCGAGCCAGATGGTTTATAAGCACGCCATATCCACCATTGTGCCGAGTAAAGCGGTAAAAATGCCGCATGAGCATGAATCCAGTGAAGAATGATTAGTTGTTGGTGTGAGTGTTTTTCACTTCCAGAAAATCTGCAAGGCCGCGGCTTGTGTAGGAAAAGTCGAAAAAAATTTATAATAACGCCTATGGGGTATTTCATTGTTTGACCGTCCCGAATCAGGTGAACGAGCCGTCCTTGTTCATCTGACACTCCGCTCCATGCAGGAAGACCTTTTAGAATTAAAAGAATTGGCTAAATCAGCCGGAACCGACCCTGTCTATGTGGTCACCGGCAGTCGCAAAAAACCCGATCCGAAATATTTTGTCGGTAAAGGCAAGCTTGAAGAGCTTAAGGGCATCATCGAAGCTTACGAAGCCGACATCGTCTTATTTAATCACCCGCTTTCACCCAGCCAGGAAAGAAACCTCGAAGGCTATTTGGGCGTTCGCGTGGTCGACCGGAACGGGCTGATTCTCGATATTTTCGCTCAGCGCGCCCAAACCTTCGAAGGCAAGTTACAAGTCGAGTTGGCGCAGTTGCAGCATTTATCGACCCGACTGGTTCGCGGCTGGACGCATTTGGAGCGTCAAAAAGGCGGTATCGGCCTGCGCGGGCCGGGTGAAACCCAGCTGGAAACCGACCGGCGGTTATTGGGATTGCGCATCAAGCAGATTCAACAGCGTTTGGATAAAGTCGACAAACAACGGCATCAAGGGCGCAGCAAACGGAAAAAAGCCGAGGTTCCAGCGGTTTCGTTGGTCGGTTATACCAATGCAGGCAAATCGACCCTGTTTAACAGGCTGACCGGTGCCGATATTTATGTGGCGGATCAGCTGTTTGCCACATTGGATCCGACTTTGCGCAACTGCCAGCTGCCCAATAACAGCGAGGTTGTGTTGGTCGATACGGTGGGCTTTATCCGGCATTTGCCGCATGAGCTGGTGGCAGCGTTCAAGTCTACGTTGCAGGAAGCCAGTGAAGCGGACTTGTTGCTGCATGTGATCGATGCGAGCAGCGATGACCGGGTCGAGACGATTTATCAGGTCAACCAAGTGCTTGAAGACATTGAGGCCGATAAGGTCAGGCAGCTCGAAGTGTTCAATAAAATCGATTTATTGGAGGGTATTCAGCCGAAGATTGAACGGGATGATGTCGGTAATCCGGTTAGGGTCTGGTTGTCCGCCGAAACCGGGGCTGGTATTGACCTACTTTATCAGGCCTTGTCCGAAATTTTTTCCAACACCAAAGTCAAAAGAACCTGTCATTTGCGACCCGATCAAGGTGAAATAAGAGCGAAATTATTTGCTTGCGCCAAGATAATCAGTGAGAAAACCGATGATCTGGGTGGTTGTGAATTAGTCGTTGAAATGGATACAAAATATTTGGGATTGCTGAAATCGGTTGAGATTGAGGAAATACTTTAATAAAGAGTGAAAAGAGAAAGGCAAAAGTGTCCGGTTTTTGGGCTTTCGCCTTTAGCCTTTAGCCTTTCACTGATATTTACGATAGAATGTCGATATGAGTTGGTTAACCTGTATGGAGCAAAGTTATGTCCTGGAATGAGCCTGGCGGCGATAAGAAAGACCCTTGGAGTGGTCGTGGTGACCAAAAAGGCCCACCCGATCTAGACGAAGCAATACGTTCATTGCAAGAGAAGTTAAGTGGTTTTTTTGGCGGTGGCAAAGAAGGTGATGATGGCTCTTCGGGCATTCCTCCATTAAAAAGTCTTGGTTTAATTATGGTAGGCGCAATAGCGTTATGGGGTGCCAGCGGCTTTTATATTGTCGATGAAGGTACTCATGGTGTTGAGACCCGGTTCGGCAAGTATGTTGCGACGACCCAGTCGGGTTTGAACTGGCATTTTCCGGCTCCAATCGAGAGTGTTACCGTCGTTGATGTTAAACAACAGCGTTATATCGAAGTCGGTTATCGTAGCGGAGGGACTGAACAGGGTCTGGGTTCGGTGCCGAAAGAAGCATTGATGTTGACCAAAGATGAAAACATCGTCGATGTCCGTTTGGCTGTGCAGTATCAAGTTAAAGATGCAAAGGATTTCATCTTTAGTGTTGTAAACCCCGCGGCGACCTTGAAACAGGTCACCGAAAGCGCGCAACGC
>DATBQC010000334.1:0-13622 GCA_036561065.1 Methylobacter sp.
ATAACTTATACATTAAAGACCGATGGCAGTCTTTATTCCGATGCATCCAACATTGGATCAGGATTTACAAAAATCCAGGCTATTACCAGTTATTCTTGTTTTTATTATTGCCAAGGAACTGTTGCAGTTTTTGGTGTAAAAACAGATAACAGTCTTTGGGTTTACGGTAGTCCAGGTGTCGATGGCTTAGGACCTGATTCTCAATCCGGCTGGCGAAAAATCTTAGAAAATATTCAAGACATTTCGGTTTTTTCAAAGAATGCCACTTCATCTACGACTGTTCTCGTTACTAAAACTGACGGTACGGTTTGGGCAACGGGTAATGCGACAAACGGCCAATATGGTGACGGCACATCTTCATCCACAGATTACTGGAAACAGGTATTTGATAACGTCTCTTATGCCTCAGTGGGAGCAACCCATTCAATTGCATTACAAACTAACGGCACCTTATGGGTGACAGGGGTTAATGCCAACGGAGAACATGGATTAGGCGATACAACATCAAGAACATCATGGACGCAAACCATCCCACAAACTTCCCTGTCTGTATCAAAAGGGACTTACAGCAATACAATTTCACTATCATGGGACAATGACGAAAACGTTGCTCAGTTTCAGATTTTTCGGTCGCTTGGTCTTAACGGCACAAAGTCTTTGTTGACGACCGCCACAGGAACAACTTATGACGATGCCACAGCAGTACAGGGAACCGTATATGGTTACTATGTTAAACCAGTTGGAGCAGGTGCCGCATCAAACAGTGATTACGGCTATAGAACCCCTGTAACCACCACGATTACTGGTTCAGGTAGTTATGCCAAGATCTCTGCGGGTGATGCACATAGCTTGGCATTGAAAAGCGATGGGCGCTTGTTTGCTGCCGGCTTAAACAGTAGCGGTCAACTTGGAGACGGTACTACCATCACTTCAGGGGTTTTCAAACAGGTGCTGACAGGGGTTCAGGATATTCTTGCCGGAACAGCAGTTTCATTTGCATTGAAAACCGATGGAAGCTTGTGGGTGGCAGGCAGTGCTTATACCACCTCTTGGCAACAGATTTTGACCGGCGTTTCTGCAATAAGCACCAATAGCAACAAAACAAAATATTGGGCTATTGTTTCAGGGACTGTTTACACAGGAACTACGGCTGCCAATTGGGCCGCAACTACGTATACAAGCGTTAAACAGGTATTTGTCGGAACAACTGGCGGCGGCGGTATGGGCGGATCTAGTTACACTGACTATACCATCACCCTTCGCACGGACGGTTCAGTATATGTAGATTCAAGTCTGGTTGGTATTGGGTTTAAAAAAATAGCGTCTACAGGTTCATATTGGGCCGGCTCATATTCGGGAGGATCAAATTACGCCATAGTGGGCATTAAAAACGATAATAGCTTGTGGCTGCTTTATGCCGCTAAAGCTGATGGCACAGGCGCGGCATCTGGGACAAACAGTTGGGTACAGATTTTTGATGGAGTTTCTGATATCGATGCCCATTTAACTAATTACGCACTATTTGCAACAAAAACAGACGGCAGCCTTTGGGCAACCAGTTATGCACAGCCAGGCATAACTGGTGATGGCACATCTACCCCAACTGCTTATTGGAAGCAGGTTTTTGATAATGTCACTACGGTATCTGCCGGATCAAACCACACGCTTGCCCTTAGAACTAATGGTACAATTTGGGTAACCGGCGCTAATGTTAGCAAGCAACATGGCCTTAATGACACAACAGCCCGCATCACCTGGACCCAAACCGGCTTCATCCAGCCCGCAAAGGTAACGGGAGTAAATGCCACCGACGGCACGTTGTATTCCAAGGTTACGGTAACCTGGACAGTTGATCCTGATGCCACGCAGTATGATGTTTTCCGCTCGACAGCAGTCGGCACCAAGGGTTCAGTGATTGCCTCCAATGTCACTGCTTTGACTTACGATGACACAACGGTATCTGGCAACACTCATTATTTCTATACAGTCGTTGCCAAGAACCCGGTCGGAGCCGGCCCCGACTCCGACCAGAACGAGGGTTACGGCAAATTCCCTGCGGTGCTGTCCAACCTGACATCGACTCAGGGTTCTCAGACCGGTAAGGTAGTGCTGGGCTGGATCTCCAATTCCGATGCCACCAGTTATGAAGTCTGGCGTTCAGCAACGGCGGGCGGCACAGCTACCAAAGTGGCTACTCTGACCGCTATGCCCGCATCGGCTTATGAGGACACCACCGTTTCGGGTGTGCTGTCCTATTTCTACACCGTGAAGACGGTCGTGGGTTCCCTGACCAGTGGAGCGAGTAACGAAGCGGAAGGCTGGAGTAATGGCGCACCGACCGCAGCCATCGCAGCACTGACCGCCAGTTCGACCGCCCCGAGTGCAGCGACCTCTGCCAGCATCACCGATCCCAACGTGACGGCGGGCAAGGCCGAGAACTACACCCTATCCATCACCACACCACCCTCGACCGGCAATCTGGCGGTGGTGGGCGGCAAGTTTGTGTACACGCCTCCGGCTGACGGTCTGTTCTCCGGCTCCCTGAGTTTTGAATTCACTGCGACCGACAAGGGTGGATCTGTGATTATCGGGACGGGTTCGGTCAACGTGGTGTGCGGCAGCCCGACCATACCGACCTTTAACCTACCACTGACCAGCGTGACCCAGGCCAGCAGCTTCCAGGCCAATGCCACCTACTCGTTGCCGGTGTGCTCGACCAACGGTCAAATCAAGGTCGATGTCATCGACAGCAACAGCGTGGTTGTCGTCGCCGGCACAGCGATCGCCACGCCGAACGGTGCGGGGCAAACCCATACCTTCACCAGCCAAGGTGTCATCACCGCTGGCAGCTACACGGTGCGGATGACCGCCACCAGCGATTCCGGCACAGCAACCAAGACTGCGGCATTGTCGGTGAAAGCGGTGAACCTGCCGACCCTGAGCGTATCCCCAGGTCTAAGTGTGACGGTCGGTGAAGAGCTAATGACGGCAACCTTGAGCGATCCTGCGACGGTCAACTGTCCGTTTACCAATGACCCAGCCGTAGCCACAGCCGACCCCGGCAAGTGCTACGTTACCCTCAATGACCCGCCATCCGGGATGACAGTGGACAACAGCAGCACCCTGCCGAGCATGGTTGGGGGGATCGATACCGCCGGTAGCTATCCGATCACCGCCGAAGTATTCAAGCATGACGGGACAGCCCTGCAAAAGATTGGTCAAGTCAGCAAAACCGTAGTGGCGGCCTGTACCGCACCCGCGGTGATCAATTTCGACATTCCGGCCTTGCTGCCCTATGAAGTGCCGAACTACGCATCGACCTACAAGGCCTATTCCTGTAATGGCGCCTTGACCGGTTCCATCACCATCAAAAAGAACACCACAGTTATCGAGACATTGCCGCTGAGTTCACTGACTTATGGCACCTCGGCAACATTGACCCGTGCTGGCACCGGTCTGGCTTCCGGCAACTACACGGCGGAACTGAGTATCAGTGGCAGTTACGGCACGGGTGCCAAGACCCAATCGTTCCAGGTCAAAGCCGCGCCGATGCCGACGCTTTCCGTCTCGCCCACCACGGCGTCCCAAGGTGAAACCCGCGTCGACGTAGTCCTGACGCCTTCGACCGACGCCAGTTGCCCGCTTACCACTGTGCAGTCAGAAGCCCAAGCCGATCCGAAGAAATGCTACGTGGCACTGAGTACCACCTTACCGGACATGTCCAGCAGTTTAGACAGCAACAACCTGCCCGTATTGGCCGGTTATCCGTCCATTGTGGGTGACTACAGCGTACAGGCCTTG
Source organism: Methylobacter sp. (assembly GCA_036561065.1). Lineage (GTDB taxonomy): Bacteria > Pseudomonadota > Gammaproteobacteria > Methylococcales > Methylomonadaceae > Methylobacter_A. The sequence continues at coordinate 3,802 of DATBQC010000334.1, forward strand.
GTTTCGCGATGGGTGAACGGCACCCGCTACGATAGCGATCCGTTGACCAAAAACGTCAAAGTCACGTCGGTCGTGCCACCCGTGTTTGCTTTCACAGGCAAAAGCTCAGTCTATGTGGGGATCGAAAAAACGAGCCTGATTTTCAAACAGGATTCAGGCACGACTTGCAGTTTGTACACCGACCAATCAACGGCACAGACCGAAGCCGCCAAGGGTAAGCGAGCCTGTTTTGTCAACTTCATCGGTGACGACGGCTTGGCCAAGACCCTATCGCTGAATCAGTACAAACTGGAAGGTGCCTTGGCCACTATCGGCACACAAACATTAGGTTATACGGTCAAACGGCAATTTGCCGATGGTCTGACTACCGAGTTACAGACTGGAAGCTATGATGTAACCGTAAACGAACTACCGCCACCACAAATCACTTTAAAAGGTGGCTATAAAATCAGCGAAGGCAAGTATTACGTGCCGATGGGCCAGGCTATCACCCGCGCGACCATCAATGCCGGCGTGCCGACTAACGCCAAGATGAAAATCCAGCTCACCGACAGCCAGCAGACCTTTGAACGAGGCGGCGTGATGAACGGCGGCTCCTACTGGTTATCGACGCCAGCCCTGGGCTTGCTCGAAGAGCGGCCGGTCACCTTGCGCGTCTCCTGGCAGGATTACCCGCAAGTGTACAACGAGCAGGTGATCACGGCGGTCGGCGGTACCAAGAGCAACATGAAGCTGGTGATCGATGCGCCGCTGAAAACCGCAGATACCGATCTGATTTCGGTCAAGGTGAACGTCGGCAAATACACTAAGACCGGTGTCAATTACACGCCGGAAACCATGGGGCAATGGCGCATCCAGATTTTGGGGCAAACCAACACCCAGACCATCAAAGCACCGATCACCGAGATGAAGGACGCCGTTAACGGCGAAGCGACGTTTCAGATTAACCCGGCCGGCAACCTGTTCATGAAACTGACGGCGGTGGCCGAACTGGTTTCCAACGTCGAAGGTCTAGACACCACCCTGACATCAAGCACGCGGTATGTAGAAGTCGTAAAGGGTTCGCCGATTGAGGGCACAATCAGCGCCAAGACCCTCGATGGCCCAGCGCCGAAGACTTTTACTCTGAACCTGGACATGACGCTGGATAACCGGGTTGCCTTGAAGGAAGTGAGCTGGGAAGAAAGCACCGATGACGGCGTGACCTGGACGGCGATCGAGAAATCGAACACCATCCGTCACAACATTGCGATGGCTACGCCAGGCAAAGTGAAGTCCCGAGCCAAAATGACCAACAAGAACACTTTAGTAGAAAGTTATACGGCGCCAGTGGAATTGTGGGCCTACGCTATGCTGGATGCCCAGATCGTCGGCCCCCGGCATGTCGCTCCCGGTTACCCGATCACCCTGGCCGCGCTGCTGTACCGGGAAGGTGTTCTCACCACCGATACCGTCAACGAATGGACCATTGAAGCCCCCAGCGGCAATAGTACGCAGACCGGCCAGACCGTCACTATCAGCGAAGCAACCGAAGGCAAGATTTACCTGACCTTACGCAGTCGGCCTGCGGACACGCGGGCCGACGACCCAAACGCTTGGTCGGCGGCTCGCAGTTATGTGGTCGTTGCCACTCCAACACGGCCAAGTATTTATGCCAAGGGACCTAGAGACGTGGAAACCGGCAAAGTTTACACATACACTGGCACGGTACGGCCATCCTGGGGTTCAATGGAGAGCGTACATAGCACCGCATCGGAATGGCAGCTACCGGACGGCAGCACCGTCAGTGGTCAAACCCTGGACTGGAGTCCGACGACGCAAAACCTCACCGACAAAATCCCGCTGATCTTCCGTTCCTGGGTCAATGGTTTCAAGGAGACGACGACCAGCGAAACCACCGTCACTTATATGCCGTGGGAATATGTCTGGCCGAATTGGACGGTGACGCTGAAACAGCTGACCGTCCAGGCACCTTCAGATCTAATTCTGCTGGTCAATCATGATCGTCCTGACATGAACCGGCGCTTCGAAGGCTTGACCTACGAATGGTCATTCCCCAGCGGGGTGACCGGACGGCAAAATGACGCCTTTCCGAACCGTGCGATGGCACAGGCCTTATATGCCGGCGAGTACGACATTCAGGTGACGATCCGCGATACCCGTGGCAATCAGACCACCTTGACTCAACACATCACTGCGCAAGCCGCCGTGCCCTACACCGTGACGATCAAGGTCGGCAAGTCCAACTACTACGACCGGGCACCGATGACGATTACCGTCAGACCCACCATTTACGGCGGTCACCCTCTGGATTCGGTGATTGGCCAAAGCTGGTTCGTTGACGGTCAGCCGGTGGATGACTTTGCCAATCGCAGCTACATGGTCAAGGAGATCACCGATGCCGGTAACCACTCCATCCGCTACACCCTGAATAGCAAGATGGGTGAAACGGCCACGGTTGATAGTCCGCTGTTCCTGGCCGCCAATCAGCTGCCGATCTGTGAGCTCACGGCTAAACCCAATGCCTATGTGGTGTACGCCGAGGCCAAATGTACCGACCCCGATGGCAAAGTAATTGACTACTCATGGCAAGTTAACGGTCAACCGATCGGCTCAACCTCCTACCGGATCAGCTTCAGTAAAACTGGGACGCCACAGACAGCCAACGTCACCATTACCGCGATGGACGATGCTAAGGAGTTGTCCATTCCTGTTTCAATCAATATCGATTATTAGTTGTTGAGGAACGTCATGCTCTCTATTAACACTGTTTTATTGCTCTCCCTCCTTGTGGTTACTGGCATGGCTGCGGCAGCGCCTTTTGTATCAACGAGAAATCCTGAACAAAAGCCGGATCAACAGATTGACTTGAGTCAGTTTTCTCCGGATTCAGAAAATAATGACGCACAGACTCAAATCGAACAGGCCTCTCAGCAATTCGATTCCTTTGCGTTGCAAATGCCACTGGTTATCAAAGCAAAATTTGCAGCTTTTATGAAACATGGTTTTCGTGCCGTCTTGATGGAAGATCCAGAGACAAAACCTGCGGAAGAAAAAATGGTCAGGTCGCTTACTGATGGACTGCGCAGTATCGGTACTGCACTTGAGGATGATATGGCCAACTATGAAAGAGAACGAAAAGGTGATGGTGAAAATACGCCAGGCTTTGGGTCTGAGTATCACAATTCGAGTCCGCCTTCTTCACGTTCTACTCGCAACGCAGGTCATTAATTAGATTATGTCGCCTATAGGTCACAATATTACAGCCATTTCAATGGCCACTGCCTATATGCAGTTTAACGACACGTCATGGGGCCAGGGATTTTCATCCCTACCCAGAGTGGTAATGCCTAACAGCGTCGGAATTATTGATCATACTGCATTCATAACGCTGGTTGCACTTGGCATGATTTTAGGTGCTCGTGGACCTGACCGTCTTGAGATTCCGAGCTTTAACAGGCGCACAAAAATCAGGCGATCGGTTATCCCTCATAGAACTCTGACGCATTGGCCACCATTCTGGCTTGGGATAACGCTGTTGATTTGGCTAATCTGGCACCAAAGTACAGATTTTTTTATTTTTGCGGCGACATCTGTGGGTTTGGGTTTTTGCGCTGCCGGGTGGTTGCACTTGGCAATGGATATCATGACGCCTTCCGGCATTCCATTGGTGACGCCCTTTGGCGCCCGGACTTCGTTTAACCTTTATAAGAGCGGTCATGCTGGTGAATGGCTTTGTGTCGGATTATTTCTGGTCGGTTCTCAGGTATTTTGGCTTATTCCGTAGCGCCATTGCATTTTTTTCGAAACCTGGAAAATAAAATCACAGCCACATCAAGCCGGGGTTTGGATATTTCATATGACTCGATGGTTTTTATGGTAATACATTTAGAAATACAAGACTCAAATCTTGCAGTACACACAAAGCTGGCATCGTCAGGATCCGGGCTTGAGTATGCAGCTTGCCGTATTTGCGGCAAAGTTGCCCATCATAAATTGCTCGAAGAGAATCTGCATGATTCCTCGGAAGGTTTAAATGTTTTGGAACTTTTGTATGTTGCACTCATTTTCAGAGGCTATTCAATAGCTCAGCTAGTTGCCCGGTAGGTGATTGATGGACGTTTTAACCGTTTTTGCTCAAAAAGAATCCATTTTTAATGATCATGTGATTGTACCGGTCTATTGGCGGACTGGATTGCATAGAATAAAGGTTCTTCAGATGCGCTTAGCCTTAACCTGCCAGGATCGCCAGTCTGCGGCCGAAGCGGTTGCGATCCGGTATTTGCTGGGGGAAGCAAATATATTCAATGCCAATCGCACAGGCATTAATTTGAAAATTGTGGTCTCCAAAGGTGCTATCAAAAAGATGGCAAGGCAAGTCAGTCAAAAACATGATCTTTATGAGTTTGGCTATCCAATTCTGACTCGATACGCCGAAGCCGAACTGGCCGTATCAAAGGCGACCGATTGGTTTCCGGGTGAAGATGAGATTCTGGAAGCCCATTTGATCGAAGGAGAGGTATACAGGGGCGTTGAGAAAATGGAGAGTGACGCGCTAGGAATGGTTGGAATTACTCGTCATGCCATGGAAAGGTATGTTCAGCATTGCGGTACGCTGGATATGAACACATCCTGGAAAAACATAAGTCGGAGAATGAAGTCCAGGCTCGATAAAATCGATCTTCCTCCAAGAGTCATCATGCATAAATTAAGGAAATACGGTGAAGCACCGGAGGTATGGAAACATCCTAGTAACCCGTTGCATTATGTTTTTTGTCAAAGACATGATTGCAAGTTGTTGGTCACCGTCTTCAATAAAGACCCTGATGAGCAACTGGAAGTGTTTCGGCCGCAGGTGGCCAATAGGATCTAACATGTTTTGGCGTTTGCACACTGCCGTTCTAGGCCATCAGATACATAACGCTTTCGAGTTTCTTCGTGATCTTGGCGATGAGGTTCAGATTGTAACCGGGCCTGTTTTAATGATTGATCCGGTGCCACAGATTGACGACCAGCCTGCTGTTGCGATTACAACACTGCAGGATGCGAGAAAGCAATCTGGGTATTTTGCTGACCATTGTACACCTTGGCTGTTTTACCAAGTCATGCCGTAAAGCCCCGTCCTTGAAGTCGGGGATATCAGGCTTGATCGGCGATAGCCGATCAATGATGTCTTGCGAGTTATTTCTTAATAACCCCATTGCATAATGCAAAACCTGTCATAGTCTGTTTGTCATGGATAACTCAAAAGCCTCTATTCTCAGAACGCTCAGCGTCAAAGTCCGCGACAAGCACTCGGCCATCCTGTCGCGCATGGCGTTTGAGGCGAACCAGGTCTGGAATGCGGCCAACAAGGAAACGGCAACGTGGTGTTATATCCCGGTTCCCGAAGTCGGCTACATCCGTAACCCGATCGGCGCGTTCGAGTTGCAAAAGCAACTCAAAGGTATTCGGGAGGAACAAGGCTTTATCATCCATTCCACCACTGTTCAAGAAGTCATTGCCGTCCACGCCAAATCCCGGAAGCAATTCAGAAAGGATAAACTGCGCTGGCGGGTAAGTGGCGGAGTCCGCCGGTCGCTAGGCTGGGTACCGTTCAAGTCGGGCGCTGTATCCTGGAAAAATGGCCAAGCTTATTTCGCTGGCCATTACTTCAAGGTGTGGGATTCGTATGGGCTTTCGGGCTACCGCTTTCGGTCGGGTTCGTTCTCCGAGGATGCCCGCGGCCGCTGGTATCTGAACATTATCGTCGAACTCCTCGAACAGACAGGCGTGGGCAGCGGCCAGGTTGGTATCGACTTGGGCCTTAAAGACACTGCCACTTGCAGTAATAGCGAAAAACTGCAGCGCGGCGGATTCTACCGTGATAGTGAACAAAAACTGGCCAAGGCGCAACGGGCCAGGCAAAAGAAACGCGTCAAAAACATCCACGCCAAGATCAAAAATCGGCGCAAGGATGCTTTGCACAAGTTCTCCACCCGGCTTGTGAAAGACAATGCATTGATCGTCGTCGGCAATGTCAGTAGCTCGGGACTGGCGAAAACAAAGATGGCAAAATCCGTTTTGGACGCCGGCTGGGCCATTCTGAAAACACAACTCGATTATAAATCCAAAGGGATGCGGGTCGTGTTCATGGTCGTCGACGAGAAGTACACCACCCAAACCTGCTCGTGCTGTGGCAGTATCAGCGACAGCAGTCCGAAAGGTAGAGCCGGTTTGCGAATAAGGGAATGGACCTGTGCCCGGTGTGGCACACTGCATGATCGCGATATCAATGCAGCCAGGAACATTCTCGCGGCCGGGCATGGCCGTCTCGCAGGAGGAATCCCCGGTCGTTAGGCCGGGGAGGATGGCAAGGCGCAGCTAACGTTGACCCAGTAGACACATCAACTGCAACAACAGCAATTCAATCAAAACCTGTATCTGCAGCGTTCGTTTTTGCACCAGATCATAACGCCCCTGACACATTTGACCGTACCGGTGTCGACGAAAATGTCGAACAAGCTGCGGAGCATTTCGACAATTTTGCAATGCAAATGCCTGGTGTCATAGGCAAAAAACTTCAATCTGTGATGAAACACGGATCTAAAGCTATCCTGATACCAGACTCTGAAACTAAAGCGGCCGAAGAAAAAATGATCGGTTCTTTGGTAAGTGGTCTAAGAAGCATCGGCGACGCAATGGCGGCAGACATGGTTCGGTCTGCTCACGACGCTCGCGGATAAGGAACAAACTTGCTTGACGCAGACTGGTCATCTCTAATGCTTGGGGATAACAGAGACGAAAAGCAAAGCAGTAACTGGATGATGAAACTATGCCTTATATGCTTGGGGCTGAATTAAGAATCCGGCGTTCGAAAAAGCCGAAATAAGCTCTTATATGCTTGGGGGCACATCAAGGCGAAAAAGCAGGAAATGATGCTTTAATGCATGGAGGCAAAGTTTCCTGTTTGCAAGTCGACAGACTCAAAGGCCGCTCTTATATGCTTGGGAGTGGCCTTTGTCATTTCTGGATATTAACAATCATCTAAAATTTCACTTCAAAATCAAAAAAAGCTAAACTAGGATCCTCTATTTTTTTTCATTGAAATTCGAATATGCACTCGGCTTATTTAGAGCGCCACGATTCTCCTGAGAATATGCACCGTTTTTACAAACTGACTGTTTCGCCTGGAATATTCGGCGATTGGTCACTTGTGCGCGAATGGGGAAGAATTGGATCGCCTGGAACTCTTAGAAAAGAATGGCACTCTTCGCCAGAAGAAGCTCGTCTTTCTGGATTTAAAATCCAAACCGCCAAACAAAAAAAAGGCTATCAGGTATTATCTTCTTTCGAAGATCGATAAAAAGATGCTGCATTATTTAATACCGCAATAGAGAAGGAAGCCGAACTCTCACACATACAAAAGTTGTGCATATGATATTGACTAGGGATCATGAGCCGCAAACATAAGTTCAGCAACAACAGGAAAAACCACGCGATGGTGTGTATCGAGGATTTGCAGGTTCGGAATATGTCCAAGTCAGCGGCAGGCACCACCGAAACACCGGGCAAAAACATCAAGGCCAATCCCGCCTAAACAAAGCCATACTCGATCAAGGCTGGTATGAGTTCCGATGTCAGCTGGACTACAAACTGGCCTGGAATGGCGGACAACTCGTTGCCGTACCACCAAGAAACAACAGCCGGACGTGTCCTTGCTGCGGCCATGTCGCCAAGAATAACCGGCTAAGCCAAGCCCGGTTCGAGTGTGTGGAATGCGGTTTCGAGGAAAATGCCGATCTGGTCGGTGCTATCAATGTTTTAAGGGCGGGACACGCCCGGTTAGCTTGCGCAGATACTTCGCCTGCTGTTGGGGCATCGGGCCAAGAACCCACCGAAGCGACTCAGGCTATTGCAGCCTGAGCGCCTTAGGAATTACCGTTCTTTAGGGCGGCGAGGATGTCAAATCAAAAAATACTCAACCCCTGTTGCATTCTCAATAACCCGTGTTAGCTTTTGAGATAATCCCAAAAAGAATCCGAGGTTTCTATGTTTTCTAAAATGAATGCACTCATCTTGCTGGTTTTCCTGCCAGCCTGCGCTCACGTCCAAACCGGCATGATTGACCAGGCCTTGCAGCCATTGGCACCCAATATAGTTGTTGTTAGCCAACCGGTCGGCAAAGGCTATTATGCGGTTGTCGAAAAGATTGATGGCCGGTGGCACCTTGTTTCATCTCTGCAGACGCAACCTATTACCAACCGTGACAACGATCAGCAGGAAATATTATTCGTTAACCGCAACTTACGCAGTATTGCGCCAAGTTTCGATCCGCGAGTAAATACAGGGGAATCAACCGAATGCACCCCATACATCCAAGACAACAGAGTTTATGGGTTGTGCTACAGCTACTTTGGAACATCCGATATTGGAACAAGCATTGGCAGAAATATCGTTTCTTGCGCCCTTACGTTATGCCTGGCAGCCGGAACTCGGGAAATCTTGGATCACGAAAAAGTCCAGGAAGTTGTGATTGAAAGCGACTTGATCAATGTCGTCAAAAAAAGAATTGCCGCTGAAGACCGTAGCGACTATTTGGCGATGTTTTCAAATGCGTTAAAGAGTAATGATGCAGGTCAACTGGAGGCGTTCATTGGTCGTTACCGGAATAATGATCCGAATGGTTTGGTCCCACAAGCCGTGGACAGGATTAGGACGATTAAAGAAACCGATGCCATGTATTCCAAGCTTACGAGCGAAATAGATCATGCAAAGGAAAAACCTAATAAGTGACTTACTCCCACCACTAAGCCCATTCAATCAGCGTACCAAGCCTTTCGTATTTCAATCGCCCACCGCTCGATTTGGTCGATGTCGGGTTCATCCCGTAATTGACTGGCAGAAAAACTTTCATCAATTTGCTTCAGTTCCTGATCGGCTTTAGCCATTAATTCCTCATAAACAAAATGACCGGATTTAATCTCCAGCAATTCTTCCCGATCCGGACGACGCACCAACGGCTGGCCTGTCTCAGCAATTTCTTTAGCCATCCGCAACAATCGAAAGGTATGCATCATATTTTTAGCGTCGTAACCGCCGCCATGCTCCAGGGTACCTTGGTAACGTTCCTGGTTTCGTAACTGTTCCCAGTTCCGGTATTCATGATAATCGCGCAAGCGCCGGGAAAACTCTTCCTTGTTGAATACCAGCCAAGCTCTTGGTTGCATTCCTTTCGGAATCGAAGATAAACACACATCTTGCGATGGTTGTAACGGCCCCTGAATGGCGTCCGAACGAAACAATCCTTTAAAACGGGTTTCGGCATTATCGCAATCATCGGCATAAAACAGCGCGTAACCATCACGCACATGCGGCAATGCCGTCAATCCACAATGATCGGCGACCATTTGATGTCCGGCAAGCCATTCCTCAGCAGGAATCGTTTGGCTTCCTTCGACAATTCGGCAACAATCAATTGGGCGTGGCAGAACATCGGCCACAGGATTGAAAATCTTTTTATTCAAGCCTTTGGCTCGCTTTACCTGACTTAATGCGTAACCGGCAAAGCTGTCCCTGCATAAGCGCGACAAGATAAATTCAGGCTTGATTTGTTCCATCAATGGATGCTGATAAACAATTGTGTCCTTGGGCGCAAACAGCAGCTCGATACTGGATGGATTGTTCTTAGCTAACAATTTGAGATATTTGCCCAACTCAAAATACACATGATCATTGCGTTCACTGCTGACTTGCTCGATAGTGCTAAACCCGAAATACAGATCCTGCGGCAATATAAACACGCCGCGCATGTCCGTGTCGGATTCCGGAGTATCCAAACC
>DATBQC010000335.1:0-1834 GCA_036561065.1 Methylobacter sp.
CGATTATACAAGCTTAATGCGCAAATCCCGCATTATTATTTAAACGGATTTCGCCTGCATCGGGCTATCATGCAGGGCACGCATCGCATCCCATTTGCCAAACACCATTAAGTCCAACAAAGGTGCGCGATACAAACCCTACCTGCCGACAGTATTAAATTGATCGCTTGGCAGCGGCTATTCTCAATCTCAGCGCATTTAACTTAATAAAGCCCTCGGCATCCTTTTGATTATACGCGCCTGCATCGTCTTCAAAGGTCGCAATGCTTTCATCAAACAGGCTGTCGGTATCGGAAGCGCGTCCGACAACGATCACATTGCCCTTATAAAGCTTCAGCCTGACTTTGCCGTTAACGTTCGCCTGCGACGCATCAATCATGGTTTGCATCATTTTCCGCTCAGGACTCCACCAGTAACCGTTATAGACTAAAGATGCGTAACGCGGCATCAACTCATCCTTTAAATGCGCCACTTCCCTGTCCAGGGTTAATGATTCAATCGCCCGATGCGCTTTAAGCATCACCGTACCGGCCGGTGTTTCGTAACAGCCTCGCGATTTCATGCCGACATAGCGGTTTTCCACTATATCCAGTCGACCGATACCGTTAGCGCCCGCCACCTTGTTTAATTGCTCCATCACTGTCGCCGGTGAGCACGGCACATCGTCAATGGCAACAATATCGCCCTGACGGTAAGTCAGCTCAATATAAGTTGCTTGATCGGGTGCGGATTCAGGCGAAACCGTCCAGCGCCACATGTCTTCTTCAGGCTCCGCCCAAGGATCTTCCAGAACCCGGCCTTCATAAGAAATATGCAGCAAATTGGCATCCATTGAATAAGGCGAGGTTTTGCCTTTTTTCATTTCCACCGGGATATTATGTTTCTCGGCATAAGCCAGCAAAGTTTGACGGGAGGTTAAATCCCATTCCCGCCAGGGGGCAATAACCTTTATATCGGGACGCAATGCGTAAGCGCCCAGCTCAAAACGCACCTGATCGTTACCTTTGCCGGTCGCGCCGTGAGAAATAGCGTTCGCACCGGTTTCATTGGCGATGTCTATGAGCCGCTTGGCGATTAACGGGCGGGCAATCGAGGTGCCCAGCAAATATTCGCCTTCGTAAACGGTATTGGCGCGGAACATCGGAAAAACATAATCGCGCGCAAAGTCTTCGCGCAAATCTTCAATGTAAATATCCTTAATGCCCATCGCCTGAGCTTTGGCTCGCGCAGGCTCGACTTCTTCGCCCTGCCCCAAATCGGCCGTGAAGGTAACCACTTCACAGTCATAAACATCCTGTAACCACTTAAGAATAACGGAAGTATCCAATCCTCCGGAATAAGCCAAGACCACTTTATTGATTTCCGACATAACGCCTGTACCCTGAGTTAAAATTGCTGTGAATTATACCGGAAAATACACGCGCCAGCAGCAACACTCTAAAAGTAAGGGACTAGATGCAAAAAAAATTCACCACGAAGGCACGAAGAAAAAAACCAAGGCAAAAACTTCGTGTCTTCGTGGTGAATTAATCATCCAATTTTTGAACACATGCTATTGCGCCCGCAACAGCGCTACAAACTCGTCAGCCGGCACAGCTTTACTTTTGATATAACCTTGGTAGGCATCGCAGCCTTTATCCTGTAAGAATGCCAGTTGCTCGGCCGTTTCCACGCCTTCCGCCAAAACTTTAAAACCCAGCATATGCCCCATCGCAATAATCGTAGCGGCAATTTCCATATCGTCTTGAAGATGAGGAATATCATCGATAAAGCTCTTGTCTATTTTCAACGAATCCAAAGGAAAATGTTTGAGATAAGACAATGACGAATAACC
>DATBQC010000336.1:0-3417 GCA_036561065.1 Methylobacter sp.
GTCAGGCTCAAACCACATGATGTACGCTCCATGATTTTTTAGTGACCACATCATCAATGACCATTCCCGGCTCATTTTCGGCAAGATAGCCATTGGTAACAAGCTCGTCTATGGCGGCATCAAGACGCTTTTTATTTCGTAAATGACTTGGCCCCTTATGTAGCACTTGTCGAGTTCTGAATACTCGATAACCAGACACATCAAGCCAGCGCGATAAGGATTCGGCATCAGAAACAGACTGTGGAATAATGGCTGCGCCTTTTATGCGTAGCGTCTCTCTTAAATACCATTGAATGATAACCAGGGCGCGGCTAAGTCGGCTTGCTTCGATTTCTCGCGCCGCCATACCTTCCTCAATAGCAGTCAACACGCCTGCAATACGACAGGCGTTCTCAAGTGCTTTTGATGCGCGGTCTCGCAGTTCTGACAGGTCATTACCGGATTGCATAAGGGTCTCAAATTGATTCATAGCGGCAATTGCCATCTGCTGAGCTTCTTCATTTAAGGGGAGTTCTACCGGGTTAAGTTCCTGCTCACTCTTACCTGTACGTGGCTCCGCTTCGGTCAAAGTTTTAAGTTTTGCGAACAGTCGCTTGACCTCCTTGCGCTCCCTTGGCTGCTCGAAAACATTAATGTGCCGACTGCCGATAGTAGACTCAGGCCATGCCACCAGACAGCGCGCCAATAAGCCTTGACCGTTAGCCATCCGATCGCCTAACAGCTGCGTCATGACATCAGGCTGTGCCAATTGGTGCATAGCCAATCTGCGCCCGTATAAAACCCCGCTACCATCGCCAGCTCGTACCCTGTCGAATGACGCGCCGTCCCATAGCTTGCACCAGCGCGCCATGGTCTTTAATGCGTTATCCGAACTTAGGGCATTGCCGCCAATTAGTAGCCCTGCTTCATCGCTGAATAACCCAATACTCGGCTGCGATACTGCCATCAGTTTATAAAGTCCCTCCACTGTCGGCTCTGTCACGAATCTTAGCGGCATAACCGGCGCGTCCGGCTTTGGTGGGCGTGAATACTTAGCTTCTGCTGCATAATCACTTGCCGCCTGATTCTTGGCAGCTTTGGCTGCGGTTTTATTTGCGGTATCTGCAACCTCCTTCCATTGGGCCAGTTCGGCCTCATAAGATTTCTGCTCGATAGCATAAGCCTCCATATCCTCCCGTTCTTGTGCTTTGGCTGCACCCAGTACCACATCATCAACGCCACTTTTGCGCTCTCCCGATTCTGCAACAGTGAGTAAAAATAAAGATAACGGTTTCTTTTCTCCCCAGGGAAGCATGACATCAAAATGCGTTTGGGCAGCAAGAGACGCGCTAGCCAGGACACTTTGACAGCATAGCGTCAACGGTGCCTTTATCGTTTCATGCAAAGCTGTTGCAGCTGCTCCTAAAACATCGCCCAGTGCTTCAACTGGATAGGGCGTCGCTTTGGGTATCGGTGCGCGTAGTGGTTCAGGCTCATAAAGCAGCAAATTTGCAAGTGGTGTAATTTCTTCATACTCGTCTATAACATCGGGCATCATGCTTGCGCCGCCTTTGGGTAATATGTTTTGATGATTTCGCGGGTTTGAATAAATTTAATCGGCTGCTGGGTGGTGTCATAGTAGCCGGTGGGCGTTGTGAAGTCCTCCCACGTAGGCCAGACGGTCACGGATATAGCTGACGATCTCAATAGGCATTTAACTAATTCTATGATTAATGCTGCACTTGCTGAGCCATCCCAGGCTACCACTACAGGACAGCCGGCAACAGGCCAGATCAAAGACTTAGGGTCTTGATTAGGCGTAAGCACCATTGCTGAGTTATCACGGTCTTGATTATATTTCTGAGCTTGCCGGAAAGCATCACCGCCCAAGCAAATGAAAATAAACATAGGCGGATTGTTCCAGCGTTGACGATCTGCAAGCACTTTGCCGTATGCTGGATATTTTGATAGACTTGGCTTTGTTGGTTTTGCGTTGCCCACGTTCGTTGTGTGGGTTCTGCTTAACATGCCGCCGCCTTTAAATTCTCAAGCTCCGAGTATTTGCATCCTCTTAAAAGAACACCGTCTGCATCAACGATTGAAACTCTCAAGATTACAAATTCATCATTACCGATATTTTGAAGCAGTTTTTCAAGATTGCTGGATAAGCATGTAGCACGAATGTTACGGCTCATTATGCAGTCGCCTTTTCAGAAGTAGAGTTCTGAGTCTGATATTGTTCCAGCCATTGCAAAACATCAGACTTGCGATACTTAACCGAACGCCCAATTTTAATAAATGGAATGCCACCACCCGCCCATCTGTCACGCTCCATCGTTGCGTTGGAGCAATCACGGACATGGGCTATTGTGGTTTGATTGAAAAGAGTTGTATCAGATGCGCCGTTAAATTCGGCTAATGATGTTGTACGGTCTTTCATAATGCTTACTCCTTTTTTAAATAATTCTAAAAAAGAATAAGGGCTATGAAGCTCTGTTTTTCCTAAATAAGTAGCCTACTTAATTTTATGTTTTGTCCTCCGAGTCTATTTCGGTCAGCAAAGCCGGGAAGTCTTTAGCAACCTCAACAACCATACCGGCTAATTCTTTGTTATTTAGAAATGCCGCTTCTACTGTTTTTTTGGAATTGTAGGTTGCGGTAGCCACATCTGAATTAATAGCATCTTTTGATTTTTTTGGATTTCGCCTTGTTGGCTTAATCTCGCGCCGCTCCTGCACCATAACTGCTAAATCAACGTCGCGCTCCTTTAGCTTTTGCTTAGGTCGATAAGCAGGCTTTTTAAGGTTCATCGCTTTCTCGACATCATTATCAGCAAGGATTTCTTCAAAACATTCACCAAAATAGCGCAATATTCGTTCGTCTATTTGAACGCCCTTGCCGTCTGGGGTTCTAATTGACCTTCCCTCCCATTCAGGATGCTTCGCGGTAGCCTTGCCGGTGTACATCTTAATTGCACCGCAAAAATCATTCATGAGTTCTTTTGCTGCTGCCATATCGCCCGTCTTGGCGCGCCTTATTCTGGACTCAATAATTCTACCGAGGTAGTCTTCTCCCGCCATTTCGGTATTAACATCGTTCGTCATATCGCTGAAATATTCCCCGTCTGTCATTGCCTCGCTTACTTCTTCATCTGTCATGCCGGTAGAGTCTTTGTCGGTCATTTCCCGTATCATTTCAGACCACCTTGTGCAGTAGCCTTAAACTCCACCACGTCAGCCGCCTTGATCCCCGCAGACTTCAAAATAAAATCAGTGATGGACTGCATGGGCTTTCTTAATCGCTCCGTGGTCAATTGAATATAGCCGCTTGTAACATCATTGTTGTTTGATTTGTGGTTCACTAAGGCCTTGACCGTATAGGCGGAAATATCCAGCGACTCGGCTATAGTGACAAATGATCTACGTAAATCGTGCATGG
>DATBQC010000337.1:0-10851 GCA_036561065.1 Methylobacter sp.
GAAATTGAATTTGGGATTCGTATATACATGTCTCAAGATCAACAACGACGCTTGCTTGATCTCATGGACGAAATAATTAAGTCCCCGGCAAATCAACCAATCGATGGAGTTCATTGGCTCTCTACAATCGGGACGAAGCCAAACTTCTCCAGATTTGATGCCGCTTTTCTTGGCGTGGAACCCGGAGAAAATCCTCCTCCCGATGGCGAAGAACCGACTTTCGATAATGATGTCTTCTATGCCGCTTCCTCGGCACGTGGATTTATTAACGATGATGAGCGATGTCGGGTCCAAGAGGAGAGATCCGGAGATTAGACCAAAATTGATATAACCCAATATATCATCATGCCAAATCTGGATTCCCGTAATCATTTGATTGATTTGAACTATTCGGGTTCTAAGCAATCATTGCTTTCTGAGCTCAGAAACCTGAAGCGCAATATTAATTGTGCTTTGAAATGTATTGAAGATGGAGATACTGCTATCGATAGGCATCTCATTACCAACGCTGAGCAAATTACTGCCTATATCGCAGTTTATAATTTGACTCTCCAGCTCAAAATGATGTATCCGAATAAAGATAATGCCGCCTCGTCAAAGTGAAATTGAAGAACACAGAAGTACTTGGGAGGCCGTAGATTTAGATAATATTTATCTAAAACGAAGAAATCATGCGCTTTTCCTGATCTTCTTAGATTTGATCTCCATATTAATATTCATAATATTCATGATTGCTAAAGAATGGTTTGAATTATTTTTGTCTTCATTGACTCTCGCTGGTTATTTTAAATTAACTTTTTTGGCTGTTAAGAAGGCCAGAGATGCTAGATTGGTTATTCTCCATAAGATAATTACAGAGGAGATGCTTAAATAAAGCAAATTCTCTGGATGATACAGGTCTAAGTATCTCCTCCATACTTGGAATGATGGCAAGACTGGCGAAAGCAAACGTTGAGGGTTTGACTTATAATGAGTGGGTTCAGGCCGCTGATCTAGATTTCGAGAAGGTACGCCGAAATTGGAAGATGAAGCGAGCCTGGCGGAATGGTGAAAATCCATCGGATTATCGAGCTTCTTTGAATCGTGAGCCTTCAAAGACTGATCGATACTCTTCTCCTGCACGCAAATCTCTTTCTTCCGATATCAAAGTTTGTCAGTTCATTCGCAAGAAGAATGGCTCTGGCCTTGCTCTTTGGAGCATTATCACCACTTATGCAAGTTCTCCATTCGTAAATGCCATTCAAGTTTCTCGCAGTAAATTCCATGAGCTTGGTTCTAAAATCGGTCTCTTACGTAAAGAAGACTATATGCTGGAGCCAGATCCTCTAGGTTATCTCCATAGTTATCTCACTTTTCGTGGCTTTGAGCCAAGTGATTTATATGTGCGATTGGATCTCGGTGAGAAGTAGTAATGTTCGATGTGCAGTGTATGCACTTAATTCTATGTAGCCCGACTGGCAATGTTAGTGATGATGAGTCATGCTTGAGGAAGGCCACTAGATTTTATCGTGGCGGCTATCAGAAGACTCAGATCATCGGATATTGTAGATTACATGCTTTCATATTCAATCCCCCTAAAAAGAGTATTTGGGACTGGGAGGAAGTTTCCCGAGAAGAAGTCATGGTGTATGAAATTATGATGTCTTGAATTTAGGATACCCCATGAGCGATTTCGAAGGTCCATATTTTCCATGTTTTCATGTTGTTACTGTCCCTGGGTCCAGGGAAGTTGCTATTTGTGGTGCGGATTCTATTCAACATTTTACTTGGATAGATGGTCATCCTCTTTATAGGAATCCAGCTTGGCCTCAAATTATCGGACGTTGTTATTTACATATTATGGATGATAATAAATACGATCCAATGGATTTAAGGAAAGTATCCTTAAATGAATCAATCATCATTTCAGTGATGACCGACTAAACTAAACTTAGTCTGCCTCGACTCTAGTGGAATGACCACGTTCGGCCATTTTGGCAGATAGTAGTTCAGATACTATCTGCCAATGAATTATCTATTCCAACACTGAGTAAATGCTAGATCTCGGTAATGCGCTTGGCAGCTATTCTTTCATGGTTGCTCATCGCGGCAACACGTCAGCTCCTTGTTCTTGCAGCCATTTGCAAACAACGTAATGGAACGCACGGTGCATCTCCGAGGCGTTCGCAGGTCTATCGTAATCTTCTCTGAAGTGATTCGCGCCTTTCATCGCTGTCAGTTCTAATTTATCGAGTAGTGCTCGTGCGTCGGCGTCACTTATGATTATTGCTTTCATTTTTGCTCCTATGTGATGACCTAAATATACAACTTATATTATTGATTGTGGATTTCGATAATCGCAAAATGATGATGGTGTTTGGACATCAAACACGAATGATCAATCTCTGGCGAAGTATTGCTTCTTATTTTTTGAGTAATATTCGTCTCCAAATTGATATTCTTGCAGAACGAAGTTATTGGATATGGATTCGCGGTAGGCTTCGTTGCGGGAAACTTCCTGGTGAAGCTATTTGTGATGTTCTGCTTATGAAGCATAGGGAGAAGCATTCTTGGCTGAGAAAAGTTTTCTTAGCATTAAGAAATTCGCTTCTGTTTTGAGTGGTGGTTGACGATTAATTTGGAGTTAATATCAGCGCACAATTTCCAGTTCTGAATATCTCCACCACCAAAGTGGTATATCGAGTCTGTATACACCTTCTTTAGATATCAGCATCACCCGCCGGATTCCTGGATTTGGAGCTTGCATAAAATTAGCGGAGCAGAATTCTTGCCACGGGGCTTCTGCTATCCGGACTTTTGTTCCGATGAGGAGCTGTTCTCCTTTAGAATTCTCCATCGCCCGAAATGGACGATGAGAGGTGTATTATTTATTCATGGAGGTTAAAATTAAATGTGATATAAAAGCGAGCGTCCCTTTAAATAGACAAATTGATTGCTTAGATCCCGCCACGTTTTTCTTAGTTATTGGATCCCCTCTTTTTTATCCACCGGTTCTTCTTTGTCGATGCCCAGAACACCCATTTCATCCAACTGATGGATGTACATATCTTACTGAAGATGAAGCTCTGATATTTATCATTATGAATTCATAATGGACATAATCATTATTCGATCATTGAGCTCTTTCCATTCTTGTCCACCATGTTTCAGCAACCATGATTGCGAATATTTCCGCACTTCTTTGAGCAGGAACTTTCCTTTATCACCTGATTGCTCAAAAAATGGTATATCTTTATTTTGAACTTTGTTAATTCCCTGCAAAATTATATATGCTGGGTACATTTCAACGATATGTTCATATCGTCCTATAAGATATACCTGGATATTTTCTTTTTGCATTTCCCCGCGAACAATGGATAAGATTTTCTTAATTTCACTCCTCCATTTATCCTCCAAAATTTGAATCGCCCTTCTTATATCAAATTCATCGAGTATGTTGATGCGAGATAAGAATCTGTCTATTCCATTATCAAGGCTTCTGGTCGTGTACTCTCTAATGATTTCATCGGGGATTCTACCTGGAAATATTTTTTGATATCTTTCAGCCATTTCCATAAGCGTGTTTGATACCATTCCATGATTCTTGATTTTTCGATTCTCGAGGAATCCTAGAAGGGCCTCCGCAGGTTCGCATATGTCACATTTTCTGAGATGTTGAGTGACTGCCCTATAGTAATGATCGGAATTCCTTAAGAATTCTCGAACTGGCCTATAAAGAGACTTCACTGGCCTGCCATGACTCATCTTCCCCCGGTCATGGCCTTCAACGCAAATTTCGCAGTCTAGACTTCCTGCCATATGCTAGTTATTTTATGGAATGTGGCATTTCCGTATTACAACGAATCGGCTTTTGGTTAGGAATTACATTCATGAGGGCCACCAAGGTACTATGTATCGATGACGAACCTACCATTTTAAATGTGGTACAACGTATACTGCTTTTAGAGCCGGATAATTATCATGTGGAAACATCTCTGAGAGTTTCTACTGTTATCCCTTCATTCAAGTCAGGTGCATCATATGATGCAATCTTGTGTGATATCTTGATGCCAGATATGAATGGAGTTGATTTTTACAAATTCATCATAGACAATAGGCCTGAATTATATAATAAATTGATATTCATGACAGGGGGAGTAATGATTCCGGGTATCGATGTATTTCTGTCTTCCATAAATTGCCCGATTCTTGAAAAACCATTTCATACCGAAGATTTAATTTCCATAGTCAAACGCGTTGTAGAAAGAACGTAAGTCTTCAATTAGATCGCATAGGCTCTTCTGTGTCACACAAAATCCACCCGATTGCTTTCCAACGTGATGACCGTGTCGAATCCATAAAAATTAGTACCGGATGGATAGTCCGTTATATATCCGGCCTTTGCTGGTTTTATCATCCCCAGCAGAAAGAATGGATAATCAATACAGCTATAGAATTGCATGGGGGGCTCGACTCTTTCGCGTCTTCATATGAGGAATCAATGTATATTTTGAATACGATAGAATTACCAAAGGTCCACACTCGAGCTCCGATTCCAAAGAACTCAAGACTGTAGTATTAGAAATGGCGTTTAATGTATGTCCATCTTGCAAGGTTTACCATCTAGTTAAAGCTACATTCTGTGATGTTTGTGGGTATAAAGAAAAGATCCTGAGTATGGTTAGGAGCTTCATGTTCTTTTCTGAAGAATGTCGGCGACTGCTCTAATTAGACTTACACAAAGTAGTGTGACTCCGGGAGCCGGCTTTGCGACGGTTGGCACGGCCGGTTCAGCTGTTACTGTTGATAACGGTAATAACTCTGGTGTTGCTTCTTGGCAAATAAATTTGGTTGGTGTCGGGCCAGGAAGTCTATTAGTTCCTACTACACCATATGCTTTTTCGGATAATGGTAATACCCCGATTGCTAGTTTTACTCCCGACGTCCCTGGCAGTTATAGATTAGTTCTCAAAGTATGGGGTTCCATCAATCGTATCGGGAATCCCACTGATGTTGATATCAGAAATTTCCTTATTCAGTCGCCGAATGGCTTGTTCATTTTTCCTTATCAAAAAGATCCTGATCCACTTCCAACTCTGGCATCCGGCCTCGCTGGAGCTAAACCAAATGAGCTAAATGTCAACGGACTTGAATTTGGATGGTCTGGTAATGGTTTAAACGATGGTTTTTTAAACCAAGCTATCCCCGCGATTGGCGCATTTAATATCGTTAGTCATTTGTTCTCTGATGGGTTTAATAATGACGTCGTCCTGGGCGGCAATCCTGGATTCACGGCTCATGTTGTCAGAGGATTTACTAATCCATCTCCTGCTTCTACTGTCCAAATAAGTGGAATTTCTTCAAATTTTGCTGCAGGGTTGTGGCCTAGCATCTATAAGAAATCATTAATTAATACTGGCATAAATCCTTTCATTTTATTGAATGAAAACGTTGGCAGTTCAGTCGTGAATCGATTCAGAATAGCTGGCGGTGATCTAGCCGTAGAGCCTAATGAATCAGTTGATATATTCTACGATATATCTGATAGTCGTTGGAGGATTATCTAATTATGATTTTTTACGGCCTTATATATATTATTAATGCTGCGACAGTAATTATTATAAGTCTTAGTTTGCCTACATTCGGCAATAACACTCAACTCCACGGATTTTACTGGTTAAAATGACGTTCATCCGAAGTTCCTCTGGAGTCCTTTCCTATCCGACGCCGCAAGCATTTGCGGCTGCTGATTTGTCTGGTATTCCGGATATGGCGAGAATCTATATCGGAACAGTCAATGATCAATATATTTATAGAAGCAATTTATCTTCGCCACCGACTTCGGATGGTCTTAATA
The DNA here is from genome assembly GCA_036561065.1 of Methylobacter sp. Lineage (GTDB taxonomy): Bacteria > Pseudomonadota > Gammaproteobacteria > Methylococcales > Methylomonadaceae > Methylobacter_A. The sequence goes on from DATBQC010000337.1 coordinate 5,837, forward strand.
TCATAACCCCCGCGGCACCTTCTACTGGCCGAGCTCTACGTCAGTATGTACGAAATATTGTTGCTCAGGCACAGACAGCTTGGGAAATAGACCCGGTTAGTGGAGACGACCGAAATAGTGGCCTGCCTGGATTTCCCCTGAAGTCACTGGTTGAGTGGTCTAATCGGATGCATAACGCGGAGGTTATGCAAGACGTGACCGTCACACTCCGCTCCGGCACTCTTACTGATATGGGTCCCTCTGATATACGCATCGCTACTGGTGTGCTTGTCACATTCCAAGGAACTGTAACTTCGACTGCTCCTTCTTCCTTTACTGCCGTAACCAATACTAACTCTTTTGGGAACGTACGTGGCACTATAACAGACCCGTCGGGCTCATTTGCTCGTGGTCAGCGCCTTCGAACAATATCAGGGACTCATTCTGGTGCAATCACTTATTGCCAAGGAACAACTACCTCTACTGTCGCGTGTGTTGCTCAATGGTCTCTTCTTACATCGTTCCACCCACCAAGTAATGGTGCTTCAAACGATTCAAGCGTATCGATTGGGGATAACTATGTAATAGATACACTACAAACAACTTTTCGCGGGAGGATGGATCTTCGAATTCATGGGGCCGGCAGGATCCTCTGGAAGGATATTAATTTCACGAGTGATCCTACAAATTCATTTGCTAGTTATCAGGCTTGGCGCGTTCAATCAGATCCAACGAATGGCGCCGGTATTATGTTCGTGTCATGCAGTTTTGACGCGAATTGCTTCCCCGCGTTTACTACCGGATTAATATCGATATCTCAGTGTATCTTTCTATCATCGCTTTCTCTGTTCGCTTGTGGTGTTGCCACTATTTCTAATTGCATCTTCCAAAGCTTCTTAACTATATTTGGAGTGTCCTTAATGCAATTGCGGGTATCCAACACTATTGACGGTGGTAGAATCTTGCAAACGGATGGTGGAATCATAGAAAATCAGGGGCCGATTGAATGTGGCGCTACTTCAGGTGCCGGCGGTGTGGCCTGGGAAGTAGACCCATCATGCTTCACATATCAACACAGCAATGCTTCATTTTGGGGTCCCACATCTGGATACACATATGGAGTACGCACTTATTCGACAAGTGGCTATCAGTATAAATTTGTTCCAACTTTGACTGGCAGCCTCACTGCAGACGCTATTATTGCTGGTGTCAATAAATCTTGGGCTCAATTGCCGTTCGAAAATACCACTAACATGTCAGCAGCCGTTCCGATTCCTTGAGATTAATCGAAATGTCCGAAGTGCTTGGAAACGATCCTATTATTTTAACACTTCAAACTCCAGCGTTGTTTTTCTCTGAAAACATAACTGGAATGGACAACTTGGAACTTTATGATTTGGACATTTCTAACGTATCGTCGGAATGTATGATCGCATCTTTATGTATTGAATGGACAGAACGTGCAGTGCCGAATGCTATATGGTTTCGCCCTGAAGATTTTGATCGTCATGCAGTTGAAAACACGTTTCGAACAAATTTGATCAATGGTCCGAAATTGATATCATCAGGGATGTTTATTGATAATATTGCTAAGTTTAGATCAGGAGGCCGTATTATACTAGCGTTGGACCGTGAGGAACCCGATGCCATGATTAAGGTGCTTGTTCGTCCCAGTTTTATATGATATTCAAGAAGGATTTGGAGCAATCAATCTCAGTGGGTTATTTGAGATTCTAAAAGATAGAATATCCCCGACTCCGAACGTGACCACCTTATGGGATCCATCGAGCCACATGCTGCCGTTGGCCATTTTTGATATTATCTGGACTTGAGATAATATTCTATAATTCTTAATATCATCCCCATCAGCCCAACCTCGAATATCGTTTGTAGCTGGCCTTGATGTCTGGAAAAGTTCTCGGACGACAATTTGAAGTTGTTTAGAATGCAACGGGCCGAAAATTTCACCACCGACTGCGTTCCAGATCGCTTTTTATTCTTCATGCGAGAATTACATGCGATCGTTTATATTTAGTCGGATTCAATTTTCAGACTTTAGAAAGTCGCTGACTTCTCTATATTATCACTTTCTGATGATGTAGTTTTTCCATATGTTATATAGCATATGGAAAAAATGATCTTCGGAAATAATTTGTATCCCGTTCTGACGTGCCAGCTCGAGTTTTCGGCTCGTACCAGATTTGATGGTCTTTGCAGACCAATCGGGGTTTGTGATGAGATAATTGGTGCCGAATTTCGGTTCGCTATCAAAGAACCCACCAGCTCTTTGAATGAGCTCCACTATCTCCTTTCGTGGTAGACCCAAATGGCCCGTAATAGAAAAACGCTTCCCCTTGAAAGCGTCGGTGATTTCCATCACTTCTGCCACAATTGCTTTCTGTGCACCTTCACTATTTGGCCTTGCCATACTTGTAGTTATCGGCGCAAGCAGTACATTTCCATTATTATTGATTCATGATCGAATTGATTGTTTCTTCTTCCCAAATTCGCTTCACCTTATTGAAATCGAATCCTTTATGAATTAAATCTTTGAATACTCCTCTGAGTTTATCAATATTTTTTCTAATTTCCATGTTCGGTATCTTATCCCAGGCTTTTTCCAAGCATATTATTCCATTACTTATTGTGCGAATAGAATGCGGGCCTTCGAATTTATAATTATCAAATCGACGGATTATCTTATCATCTTTAATAGATATAATTCTTTCTATTCTCTTAATAATTAATCTTATTACTGTTGATGATATATATTTATCGGATTGATTTTTCCATTTCTCGTATTCCGCAGCTGATATGCCGATCCCCTTCCACGTGGCTTCCATTAGTTCTTCATCAGTTGCTGTTGCTATTATAATAACGCCTATTATCAATTGAGCTAAACATTCTGTGCTCGGTTCATCTTGTTGCTCCCCCGCAATTCTTTGTCGCTTCACTTGGAACGCTTGATCGCGATAGTGACTGCTTATCGGCCCCCTTATAGTTTCTATATGTAGAAATATTTGCCCATTGCGCCGACTCGATAACCATAACCGCACTAATTCTTCTTGATTCGAATGCAATAATTTAATTATTATTTTGCGCCCTGAATCCTGCACCTGGAAGTTCAGACCAGTTATTCGTTCTTCGATCTTGGAAATCATGAACCAGACGACAACATCTTCTGGCATTTCCCTCATTTCCCTCATTTGTCCATGATCTCCTGAACCACTAACTTATTATATTTTTGTTTTAATCTGTATAATTCTTTAAATAAAGATATTATACGTATATGCCAAAAGATGATAAATATTCCCATAATAATTTTTATTATTATCACATCATGCGGAAACCATTGTAAGTCATCCTTTGGCTGAATTGTCATAATCCATCCAAAGAATGCATTCATTGAAATATATGATGATATTTCAATATATTTTTCGATTCTTTCGATATTAATTGTATTTAAGATAAACTCAAATGAGTTTATCTGCTCTGATGGCTTTGGAAGTGGTTTAAATGTCATTATTCTATTTATCGAGAGAAGCTCGGAATTCCGCACATTTAGTCATAAATTCAGGCCACGGCGGAATCATAGGGAGTCGGAATACTTTATTTTTACTTTCCGGAAGAAGCGACCATAATTCGGGTCTATACCAACAAAGTTCATGACCCTCGTCGTCCCGATCTTTTCGGATCCCCGCCCTGAGTCTCTTTATTTCGTCAATTAGTTCATCTCTCGACATTGACTCCAAGTCTTCGTCCATCACTCCTCCATGACATGTGACATCATAACTTCGTTCCATATCGATTGGATAACGGTGAAAGGGACTTTTTTCTCAAGAGACTCAAATAATTCCTTTAAATTATCAAGTTCTCGTGATAATACAACCTCCGGAATCCTTTGAGCAGATTCGATGATGGCATTGAATCCATGCATGACTAAATCGGACATGTCATATCGTAAATGAATAACTTGTTCAGATTCCATCAGTTTGTCAGTGCTGCTCTGCGGCGGAATGATGATGAAGAATGATCCTCCGGACTTTTGAATTGGATATCTCGTGAAAAATTCACGGAACCATCTATAAAATATCTTCACTGAACTTGGAGGAAGCTCATTATTCGATGCTCTCTTACTTTTAGGGAAGCCTTCAATAATATCACTCTCTGGTACTGCTAGTGATATGCAAGCTGCAATGGCTGAAATTGCTGCATTCAAACAATTCGTATTATCCATTTTAAATTGCACGTTGACGCGGCCATATTCATATCGGAATTTATGAACACTCCCTACAGAATAATGAAGATTAATGGTTCCGAAATAGTTTTGTGAAGTCCAGAGCATTGCTTTTATTTCAGCATTCTTTTGTCTACGTTTGAGATGAACGTGTGCTTCCTTTCCTGGTTTTTCTTCGAGTTGAAACCTGAGTCCTCTTTCTTCATATTGAAGAATTTTGATCAGTATTTCGTCTCGAATTTTCTTTCTATCAACTTGCATGGACATTCGCTATCAATTCTTCTTCCCAAACTCTTTGAATCTTCTCGAAGCTTGTCCCTCGGACTAGCTGTTTAAACTCGTTACGAAGCCTGAGTATTGCTTTTTTCTCCATTACCTCCGGTATCTCATCGAACATATTCAATACTATAATTAATGGCATGTTCTATGACTCTCAATAAGACATCGGATCTGTCCATGTGCTAAAATTACGCCCGCAAATCAGAGCGGGATCTCGATATTTGCCGGGATGGCGAATCCATTCAATAATGATTATAACGAATCGGACGAAATTCGACATTCTGAACAGGATATTCTTGAACGTGATTTTGAGCGGAATGTCAATATGCCACCCGTTGGAACTCTCGCGTTCACAGCTCGTTTGCTTGCAGAATGTGGCATCATGAGTGGTGACGAAGCGGATGAATGGAAGGATTCAATGAAAGATCGTGATTTATTCGGAGATGACTTTTGACGCCATCCCCCTCGAGAATATGATCTTCCAGGTCCTCGCGGTGCAGATCGGAATCTTGATTCCGAT
>DATBQC010000338.1:0-2029 GCA_036561065.1 Methylobacter sp.
TGGATCGCGCCACAAGCCGTGCTTTTGCCAAACTTTGCTCCCTGCCTCTCTGCCTTGGCGCGTGGACGCGGATCGCTTGCCAAAACCGCATGATCCCGATTGCTGGCACCCTCTTCGCGCGTGTCGATATGAACCATCCCAGGCATTCGCATCAAGACAAATGAGGCATTTTTAGTGACAACTTTGAACACAATTTTATCAAACAATATTAATTAACTGTCACAAAAATTTATTCGTAGGCGTAGGTCGATCTGGTGTAAGCGGCACCTTAACCAGGCGTCATACAAACGGTGTAATATCCAGCAGAGGAGGTGAGAGGGTGATACGTATTAACAAGATGTTGCTAAGATTTGCCTTATCCTATATAGGTTTACTTTCTTTCGGTATTATTGGGGATGGCGCAGCAGCATCAGGAATCACCTATACACAAAACCCTGTCACTTACCCTCTTGGCCAGACGATTACATACAACAAGGCCACCTGCGGGGGGACGTTGTCAAACGTCTTTATCAGTCCGGCCCTCCCGGACGGGCTGATCCTTCATTCAACAACCGGGACAATTTTTGGCCTCCCAACCCAGATCGTGGGTAGCACAGCCTATACCGTTAGCGGCACCTGTAGCGGGGCGCAAGTCACCACCACGCTCACGCTCGGCATCGGCGACGCACCGACGGCCTATTATGTCGATAATGTTAATGGCAACGACGCTAATGACGGCCACACCCAAGCTACCGCATGGAAGTCGCTGACCAAAGTAAACAATGCGACGCTAGGGCCTAACACCTCGGTGCGCTTCAAGCGGGGCGGCGTGTGGCGGGGACAATTGGTCCTGCGGAGCGGCTCGTCCGCGGGCGGGCTTTACTACGACGCTTATGGAACGGGACCCGCGCCGGTGCTTATGGGCTCGGTGAGCGCGAGTGACCCCACGGGTTGGACGCCCAACTTCTGGAAAGGGTGGGCCCCATCCGGCACCGGCGGCTGGACAAATGTGGCAGGCAACATTTGGAAGAGCAATATGACTTTCGCGCCCCTGCCAGGCTACGCGAATGGGATGCCGTACAACAGTGCCAATGATGTCGGAAACATCATCTACAACCCAACTCCCACTACCATCGCGACGGGAGTTGAGGCAATGACGGGATTGCCGGGCGCGTATGATCGCAAGCTTACACAACTCACGAGCAACCTGACGTCTCCCGGAATGTGGCTTTTCAACAAGACCGACTGGAAGGTTTACCTCTATTCGACATCGAATCCGGCGACGGCCTTTCCCAACCTTGAACTGGCCATCAACACCAACGTAATTAACGCTTATAATGGCAGTGCCAGCTACGTGTACCTACAGAATTTTCAAATCAAATACGGTGCCGGGAGCGGAGTTTACACCGCTTTTAATGCATCTCACGTGACCTTCCACGATCTTCAAATCTCATATATTGGGGGCGGCAACCTCGGTGGTCACGGTACTCGATATGGTGATGCGATTAATTTCTATGGAAATGCCGACAACGATCTTGTCGAGCGGGTGACGTCCTCGCAGATTTACGATGGTGGTCCAAACAACCAAGCCGATGGCCCCAATATTACGGTACATGATATCACCTACCGTAACAACATTGTTTGGAACACTATAACTCCTTCTTTTATGTTTTTTAATGGCTCTGCAAATGTCGTGTCCAATATTTTTGTGGAAAACAACACTTTCGTTGGCACAGATACTTGGTCTGTCAATCAGCGGACCAATGGAAATCAGCAATTCGGTTTGTACCTCCCCCTCGGCGGGAACCCAACTGTCTCAAACATAGTATACAAGAACAATGCCTTCTATAATTTTAAAGGGTGTGGCATTGTTATGAATACCTTTTCGCAGTGGAAAGGCATTTTGACAATGGATAACAATGATTGGCTTAGCAGTGCAGGTCTTAGTTCGACCAATGTTTGTACCCCTGCCGGCTTGACGACAATCAGCTCGTGGAGTCCCACATATCCGGCAGAACAACATGGGATCGAGCTGAACCCAAATTTTGTC
>DATBQC010000339.1:0-2061 GCA_036561065.1 Methylobacter sp.
CGGGGCTATTATCTGTCCATGGAATTCCTGATGGGGTGCACGTTAAGCAATGCCATGCTGAATCTGGGTGTAACCGAACCCGTTACGCAGGCTATGTATGATCTCGGCATTGCCATTGAAGAGTTGATCAGCAGTGAGCAGGATGCGGGGCTGGGCAATGGCGGCTTGGGTCGTCTCGCCGCATGTTTTATCGATAGTTGCGCCACCTTGCAGCTGCCGGTTATAGGATACGGTTTACGTTACGAATACGGCATGTTTACTCAGACTATTGTTAATGGCGAACAGGTTGAAAAACCCGATCATTGGTTACGTCATGGTAATGTTTGGGAAGTGGAGCGCCTGGAATATTCGCATTGCATTAAATTCGGCGGTCGTACCGAAATCCAAACCGATGAAAACAGTAAGCAACGGTATTGCTGGATAGCCACCAGTAATGTGCTGGCCGTGCCTTTTGATACGCCGATACCCGGCTATCGGAATGGAACCGTTAATTCATTGCGTTTGTGGAAGGCGGTTGCTACCGAAGAGTTTAACCTGGATGAGTTTAATGCCGGCGATTATGCCGAAGCCGTCGCGGAAAAAATTTCTGCTGAAAACATCACCATGGTGCTGTATCCCAATGATGCCAATGAAAATGGTAAAGAGCTGAGATTACGACAACAATATTTCCTGGCTTCTGCCAGTTTGCAGGATGTTATTGCCCGCTGGACAGGCATGCACGGCAATAATTTCGATCGCTTTGCCGAAAAAAACTGTTTCCAGTTAAACGACACCCATCCGAGTATTGCGATTGCCGAACTGATGCGCCTGCTGATGGACATGCACGGTTTAGCCTGGGATCAAGCATGGGCTATCACTAAAAATACCATGGCCTACACTAACCACACCTTGTTACCCGAGGCGCTGGAAAAATGGCCAGTCAACTTGATGCAACGGCTATTACCACGCTTGATGGACATTATTTTTGAAATTAACGCCTGTTTTATAGCTGAAGTTTCGATGCACTGGCCCGCCGATAACGATCGTTTACGCAGAATGTCCATCATTGAGGAAGGTACTGAGAAACAGATCAGAATGGCTCATCTTGCCATAGTAGGCAGTTTTTCCGTGAATGGCGTTGCCCGGTTACATTCCCAGTTACTGAAGCAAGACTTATTCAGGGACTTCTATGCCTTATGGCCGCATAAATTCAACAATAAAACCAATGGCGTGACCCCACGTCGCTGGTTGGTCGCCTGTAACCCCGAGCTGGCAAACCTGATCACAGAAACTATTGGGGATAGTTGGATTTCCGACTTATCGCAATTAAAGAAACTCGAACCTTATGCTGAGAATGCCCAATTCCGGCAGTGCTGGCGTACTATTAAACTGGCAGCAAAGCAGCGTCTGATTGACTATAAAAAAAGTAAACACCACACAGAACTCCATATGACTGTTGATGCCTTATTCGATGTACAGGTTAAACGGATACATGAATACAAACGCCAACTGCTCAATATATTGCATGTGATTCATTTATATAACTGCCTAAAAAAAGGTGACGCTGACCGGGTAGCAAGGTGTGTATTAATCGGCGGCAAAGCGGCTCCCGGTTATCGCATGGCAAAAAAGACCATCAAATTGATCAACTACGTATCTCAGGTTATTAATTCGGATCCTGACGTAGGTGAACAATTAACCTTGTTATTCTTGCCGGATTATCGCGTTTCAGCGATGGAAAAAATATGTCCGGGCGCTGATTTATCCGAACAAATATCCACTGCCGGCAAGGAAGCATCGGGCACCGGCAATATGAAGCTGATGATGAACGGCGCGATTACCATCGGCACTCTGGATGGCGCCAACATTGAAATACGAGAAGAAGTCGGCGATGAAAACTTCTTCCTATTTGGTTTGACGGAAGAAGAAATTGTAGCTAGGCGAGCTCACTATGATCCGATCACCATTATCGACCAGGATAAAGACTTGCAGCAGGTCATGCAGCTATTGGAGTCCGGTCATTTTAATCAATTTGAGCCTGGCATATTTGATGAACTGATCAACTCGATAAAAAGTCCGCAC
>DATBQC010000340.1:0-10418 GCA_036561065.1 Methylobacter sp.
ATAATCATGTTAATCAAACAAGGTTGTTTGATTTGCTGAAAAAACGCATTGGTTTTGTGCGTTCATTGGCTAACTTGCACCAATTGAGTTCTCTTGGTCGGCAACTGAGTCTGCGTTGACCAAAGTTGGTGCTTTACTACAGGCCATCCATATCCTTATGCAATATCTGCATTATCTACATAATGTAGGTAAGGGGCGTGAGCTTTCACCGCATCCATGTGAATACGGCATAAAACCTGCTATTGTTTGAATAATCATTATTAATCTTCAGGTTTATTGGATATGTCTAAAATGGGCCATTTTAATGTTACTGAAAAAACGAAGACCATCGACCAACTGTCCATAATCTGATTTAGGCCTATAAAGAAAACGACTTGATATGAAAACGTTTATTAAAGTGACCGAAATCTGGATACCTACAAAAGATCGTACCCGGCTGGAGTTTAGCGCTGGACTGTACGGCTCTTTAAATGAATTCCGAGTTGCCAGTGAAAAAGAGTCCTTCGCTTATGATGAAGGTTTGCCCGGCAAAGCATGGGCCGCAGGTCATCCTATGGTATTAAAGGAGTTCGATCATTCTTATTTTAAGCGGACAAAATCGGCTAAAAAAGCCGGTTTGACCTGCGGTATTGCCATACCTGTTTTTTCAGGCGAATTTATCATGGCCGTGGTGGTTTTTTTGTGCGGAGACGACCAACACCATGCAGGCGCTATCGAAGTGTGGAGCAACCGTTCAGGGCAAACCTCCGAGCTGGCTGTGATTGACGGATATTACGGTACGCTGGATGATTTCGAGGACATATCGAGAAAAATAAAATTCACCAGAGGTTCCGGTTTACCCGGACAGGTATGGGAATCCGGTATGCCTGTGCTTATAGAGGATTTGGGGCAATCACCTGCTTTTATCAGAAGTACGGATGCCAGAAAAGCCGGAATAACTACGGCGCTGGGCATCCCGGTTTCGGTGCTTGCAAATCAGGTTTATATCATGACATTCCTGTCCGCAAAAGCTACCCCAATTGCTCAACGCATACAGATATGGGTTCCGGATGAAAGCGGGAAGCTGTTGGTGTGCCAGTCAGGATACAGCAAACAAAATGACGCACTAGCGGAAATCTTTGAAACCATCTCAGTTCGCAAAGGCGAGGGACTATTGGGTAGAGTATGGTTGACCGGAGTTCCGATTATCAGAAATAACTCAAGTTGCACCCATGTAGAAGGGAGCTTAAATTCCATGCTGGCCATGCCCGTCATTGATGGCGGACATTTAAAAGCGGTGGTTACCTTCCTGTTTTAGTAACCAGCATCCGTAACTTCTCATTACTCACAGGCGATTTAAAGTCTTTTGTTCACTACGAACGACTTGCATGGACGCAGGGGCGGTTGCCGAGTCACGAAGAAGTAAAACTTCGCGTCCTTCGTGTCTTCGTGGTGATAATTTTTTTAAATATCTATAAGGCGTTACGCACATCCCTATCAATGGATTGGCTATCCTTCCATATCTTCAAGTTCGATATTGAGTGCTTTGGTTGAAAGCAATAACTCGCTTACCGAGGCCAGCAACGATAAAACGATAAAAACCATACTAAAGCCAAAAGTAATGTTGCCGTAATTTTGCAGTCCGTAAAAAATCAGCCCCATCGCGAATATGCAGCAGATAATTCCAACGACCGCCAGCACTTGCATAGCCACAATAAAGCGGATGCGGAGCCTCAAACTGTCGATCTGCTTTTTGGCAACCAGACTTTGGGTTTTGTTCAACAGATTATGCTGTTCTCTAATCCGGCTGGCAATCGCCAGGAAACGATTGGAATAGGCCAAAAACAAAACCGAAATGGCTGGAAATAATAGGGCTGGCGTGGTGATGGTGATGTCCATGGCTCTATAAGGGGTGATTAAGCGGCAAAATAAAATTTAATTTTACCGCTTTTATTCGTTAATACAGGGGGATTAAAACTCTTCCCAATCATCAATACCGGCAGCCTGCAGTTGTGATTTTTGCCGGGTAGATAAAACCTTAACGGCAGTTGTTTTGGGTTGTGCTGTTTGCCTTCGAGCGGGTGGCACATAAAAAGAACTGACTGAGTTACTTAAGTTGCCGGCCACCTTGAAACTGCTCATTGTCGACACCAGATTTTGCGCCTGCTCTTCCAGCGATTCAGCTGCCGCTGCGGCTTGTTCTACCAAAGCCGCATTTTGTTGGGTTACATCGTCCATTTGTGCGATGGCTTGATTGACCTGCTCGATGCCGGAACTTTGTTCAGACGAAGCTGCTGTGATTTCGCTCATTATGTCGGTAACGCCATGGATGGAACCGACGATTTCTTCCATAGTCTGACCTGCCTGGGCGACCAGTTTACTGCCGCCTGCAACCTTATTGACCGAATCATTAATCAGGTTTTTAATTTCTCCGGCAGCCGTCGCGGCGCGTTGCGCAAGATTGCGCACTTCGACAGCTACGACAGCAAACCCCCTGCCCTGCTCTCCTGCCCGTGCGGCTTCTACCGCAGCGTTGAGGGCAAGGATATTGGTCTGGAAAGCAATGTCGTCGATCACCGAAATAATATCCCCGATTTTGTGTGATGAGTCATTGATTTCATTCATCGTCATAACGACTTGGCTGACCACATCAACACCTCTGCCCGCTATATCCGAAGCATCGGCGGCAAGCCGGTTGGCCTGCTGGGCGCTTGCGGAATTATGCTGCACTGTAGAGGTCAGCTCAGCCATGCTGGCGGCGGTTTGCTGAAGGCTGGCTGCTTGTTGTTCCGTACGGTGCGACAGATCATTGTTACCTGCTGCAATTTCTTTGGACGCAGTGTTAATGCTATCGGTGGCATCCTTGATTTGGCTGATGATATCGGTAAGTTTTTCTACCGTGGTATTGGAGTCATTTTTAAGCTGTCCGAAAGTACCGGCATAATCATTGGTGATTTTTTCTGTTAAGTCGCCGCGGGACAATGCGCCAAGCACTCGCACCACGTCATTGAGACTGGTTTCGCTGGTTTGCATAAGCCGGTTAATATCTACCCCCAATTGTCGCAAAAAACCTTCCTTGCCGTCCAGATCGAAACGCATGCTGAAGTCTCCCATCGCTGCGGCTCCGACAATCGCGGCTACTTCATTTTCCGCGATGACCTCGTCGGTGCGGTCATGCCATTCGGCCACCGTACCCAGTCGTTGACCCTGTTCATTGATGACCGGATTCGCGAGCACAATCATCGAACGGCCGCCTACCATCATGCCGGCCTCATAGCTGCCGGCTAAGGAGTTAAGCATTTTTGCCTGATGCGAAGGATCTTCGTGAAAATCATCCATGTTGGTTCCGACTAGGCCATTGAGAGAGAACTTTGACAGTTGCCGACTAATTTCGGCTTCAGCCTTACTGAGAATCGTGATCACCGATTTATTCGCGTAAATGATGTTGCGGTCATTGTCGGCAATCATTACACCGGTGCTGACATTATCCAGCGCAATCTTGACGCGCAGAATTTCGTCTGCCGCTTTACGTTCCGCCGTAATACGCTCCAGCAGTTGTTGTTGCATGGCTTTCATGGAGCGCAAAAGATCGCCAATCTCATCTCTTTGATGAGTGTCGATATTGGAGTTCAGGTCGCCCTCGGCAATAGCTCCGGCTACCTGTTGAACGGTTTTGAGCGAGCGCAATATGCCGCGGCTGATCAGTGCAGTCAGTACTACAGCCACCGCAACACTGAAGATAAAAATGCCGATCAAGACGATTTTGTACCCGTGTATGGTAGTCAGCGCCTGTGCCTCATCTCCTACATTACGCGTTGTCGTAAACTTGACTACCTCATCAATAGCGAGTCGATGATCTTCATAAGCGTGACGCATTTGCTGGAGACTGGCCTGCGAACCTTCTCGGTCGCCCGCCTGAATGCTTGGCAGAAACCGCTGGCTGGCTTCATCGTAAAAAGCTTGTGCCGCCCGGTAAGAGCGCTCAAGTAAAGAAACGTGGAGTTCCGACTCCAAAGACTGCCCTAACCAATAACTATGACGGGACTCGTATTCCGTTTTTAGCGATTGAAAACGCGTTACTAAGGCACTGATTTCATCAGGGCCGGTGGCTTGGGTCAATTGCAACGCCACCAGATAGGATTCGATAATATATTCTGGCGGCGGCAACACGTCGGCAATAATATCCTTGCCCTGAACAATACGTTGATAAATCGGGCCGTTAACATTGAGCATATTCATCGCTTTAAAGGTTGCAAAACCGAATAACGCAAAGCCGATGATTAAAGAAGCCACAATAACCATAAAACGCATTTTGATGGTTAATCGATTCGAGTTTTTAATACCATTTGGCATGATGTATTTCCCTTTATTTTTGGTTGATGACTGTTGCATCCAGCGCGTTGGGTCATGAGTTTTTCGAGGTAATGCGCTGATTACCTAGAACTTAACTTTAATGGAGTCTTGATCCAGGTCGAAGGCCTGAGTTCATACCCATTCGGCTGCAATATCAATTAATAAAATACGCTCGTCGTCCAGTCTCAGCGACAGGGTTTTGCAAAGCATATCGGTATTAAAATCGCGGTAACGTTCAGACGTTACAATGCGGTAGCTGTCTTTCTCCGCCTCAAGCGCCAACAATTGATAAAAATAAGGTCGCCATGCCCAGTTATAGCCGAGTTGCGTGGCATCTTCGAACCACTTCGCATCGGCGAAATTAAAATTGGATGAGATTTGGTCGCCTTCGTTATTGCATAAATAAAACCGTAGAACCCCGCTTTTTTCAAATGGGTGGGCTGATAATTTATTGAGGTTGAAGTCAGTTTCCAGGGCTTTTTTCAGCAGTTCGATCAAACTCTTAATGTTGGCGATAAACTGAATCTTGTGTTCTTCATTGACTAAGGTCTTTTTCAGGAAGGTTTTTCTGAGTGAGCTGATTTGTTGTTGATAATGCAGCGGCTGTTTAAACTCCGCCGTGGCGGGCGAAAACAGATAGCCTTGCATATATTGGGCGCCGCAGCTTAAGCCGAAATGGAAGTCCTCAGCAGTTTCAACGCCCTCGCAAACGATACGACAACCGGTGCGTTTCGCCAGTCGGGATATCAAATGTACTATATCGCTGGCTATGCCGCCTTTGGCTGCATTCTGGAATAACTGCATATCCAGTTTGATGATGTCGGGCTGTATAGCCATAACTCTTTCCAACTGGGAAAAGCCCGCGCCAAAGTCATCAATCGCTATTTTCAAGCCATGCCTTCGATACACGGCGGCAATTTCAACGAGCTTATCCAGATCGCCTTTCGATTCGGTTATTTCAATAATGACGCGGCTTCTGTCAACATTAAACTCGTCCAGCATCAGCAGGGTTGGCAATGAATTAAAGTCAGCGATCCGGTCGATCCAGGCGGCCGAGATATTGAGCGTTAAATAACCGTTGGAATTCGATTGACTGAATTGCTCCAGCGCTAGCCGTCGAACCATGCGATCCCAAGCTATCAATTGATCGGGCGCAATATCCGCGGAAGAAAATAATTCACCTGCCGAAATAACCCGGCCCTCTGTATCGTGTTGCCGGGCTAATGCCTCATAACCGATGATAGTGCCACTGGCAGCACCGACAATAGGCTGGAAATAAGGGAATAGTATTTTTTCTTGATTCATATCGATATGAGTTGTTTAAGGAGTTCGTCATTGAACCCGCAGCACTCCGACGCAGGAGTCCTGTGTTGTCTAAAGCAATCGATGTGCCAAAATTGATCGGTGCCGGGGGTAAGTTTTATTTGCCCGATTTAAACGGTTACAGCTGTACCAGCGGCGGCATCGTTATTGGCATGGCCGACCATAACGCATCAATTTGGTGCGATATTTTCAAGGCATTGCACCAATCCGGTCTTTTATGCGGGCGCGAAGCTTCTTGATAGCTCAATGTGATTAAAACTGCTGCATGGCATAAAATCTGCTGGAATCATGGAGTGTTAATAACAACGTCATCAAGACAGCTTATAATCACGGGTTCAGCTTGAACCCGTCACACAACAAATTATCAATCGAGATTATGACAACAAAATATACCCCGCTAAAAGATCACGACGCCCCTATCAAGGTATTGTTTACCGGCTATTTGTGTACGGTAGGCATCGGTTATCTGTTCGCATTAATCCAAATCTTGTTTACCCATGGAATGGCGGACGGAAAATTCGGCTTGTCTGTTGACGACATTGTTTACAGCTATTACGGGAACCGTTCCGGCACCGTTTTGGAGCAGAAACTGAATGGTTCGATGAAAGATAATGCACCGGAACAGGAGCGATTTAAGATCATGGAATGGGTTAGGGATGGCGCAGATCGCGATGATTACAAGGCCGACGGCATCGATAAAATCATCGAGAGCCGTTGTGTGATGTGCCATAACAAGGAGGCGTCCGGCATACCGGACTTTACCCAATTTGAACCGTTAAAAGCCTTAACCGCACAAGATACGGGCGCTACCTTCGCGTCGTTAACGCGGGTTTCACATGTACATATGTTCGGTATCAGCTTCATTTTTATGTTCGTGGGACTTATTTTCAGCTTTGCGGAAACCCCGACAACGCAATATAAGTGCATTGCTATCGGCATGCCTTATGTATTTCTTGTAGCCGATATATTGTCATGGTGGCTAACCAAAATTCACCCGATGTTTGCCTGGCTGGTTATCTTTGCCGGTATGGGCATGGGCGTTTCGTTCATGTTTATGTGGGCAACGGCAATTCTGGAAATGTGGCTGTTTAAACCGGTCTTTATCGATGGCTTCGGCTCGCGTTATTTGCAATATAGAGATAGCACTGATGCTTCATTTGCCGACAGGACATGGTTTTATCTTAAGGCGTTGGCAAAGCAAGCCAAACTAGCTGCGGCCTTTACAACAGAGCAATGGCTGACGCGCGGCTGGCCTGTTGTGAAAGAGTGGTTGAAAAAAATATCATAATTACTCGGCACTTGGACAAATAGAGCATAGATGGTGAAGGGCGAAAGGCGCAATAATTTTTTTGCCTTTTGCCTTTTGCCTTAAAAGATTTATTTAAGCAGCTCCGCCATAGCGATAACGTTTTTCGCCATTTCTCCGATGGCAATATTGCGATCCATCGCCAGCTTTCTCAGGGTGTGATAAGCATCGTCTTCGGTAAAGCCACGGGTTTTGATCAAAATGCCTTTTGCCCGGTCTATCAGTTTTCTCTCTTCAAGCCTGGATTTCGTTTTCTCCAATTCGGTTTTAAGCCGCTGCTGTTCCTTAAATCTTGCCACAGCGATATTGATGATACTGTCAATACGACCGGTTTCCAGGCCATTGACAACATAAGCGCTGACACCGGCCTTAACGATCTGGTTGATGGTATCGACGGTATCGTCAGGCGCAAAAATAATGATGGGCAGAGGATGATTCTGACTAAGGAAATCTATCTGCTGGAAATATTTTCTCGGACTATCAATATTAAAGATAACAATGTCGATTTTGTTGTCCACCGCCAAGGATTGCATGTTTGCTTCAAGCATTACAGTGCCAGTGACCGAATAGCCTTTAGAAACCAGTATTTTTCCCAATAATTGGTCTGCCGTTCCATCTTCAATAAGTAATACTTTTAAGTCGTTCATTTTTAACTATTTAGCCCTGTGGCAGAAATAAGCCGGTTCGAGTGATAGCAAGAACTGGCAATTCCGGCAAACACACCAGAAAAATAGGAACCGCCACCCCACGTTGGGTGACAACTCACAATTTCATATCTCTTTTGAATATTTTCGCACTTTTAATTTCGCCCGCTAATCGTCAGTTTTATCCATGCGACAACAAATACATGAAAACCAAGTTTGTGATCAGCAGTATTGCCGATAAACCTTTCCAGAATAATAACGGGTTGCGCTGTATTAAAGGGATAGACTCTTTAGCGCTCAGGAACTTGGGGTTGGGCGTAGATAGATCGTACAGAAACTCCGATAAATCATCGTAGCGAAATTGCGGGGTTATTGCGGTGGCTTTTTCTAATGCGCCGTCAATCCAGATAGGAACCATTGCGTTGTGATGAAAACTGGGCACATAGTGAAGCTTTGCCAGATTTGTTTTGTTGGGTTTTTCAGGCATATCCTGGCCGAAAGGCAGGGCGTTGTTAAGCATTTCATAAGTAATGACGCCCAATGAAAACAGGTCGGATTTTGTGGTGCCGCGCTGGCCCAAGTGATATTCGGGCGCTGTGTAATTTAAAGTGCCGAGTATGTTCTCCGCCTCACCGTGATCCAGCGGGGTGATTTCCGTGATACCGGCGATTTTAACCGAACCGAAATCGATAATTTTAACTACGCCGTTTTTATCGAGCATGATGTTTTCAGGCTTCAAATCCTGATGCAGCATTTCCATGCGATGAAAAGCGCGCAAGCCCTTGGCGATTTGCTCAACTATTTTCCGGGTTTCTTTTATGTCCGGCTTAGGATTTGCGGTTATCCATTGCCTGAGTGTCGGGCCTTCGAGAAACTCTGTAACATAATAAATACAGCTTTTTTCCCGATTGGGGCTGAGTATTTTCAGTACATTTTCGTGATGAATGCGTTTTCCGGCCCACTCTTCATGCAGAAAATGCTCAATATAATGGGTGTCGTCGTCATAAAGAATGGACGGGGCTTTCAAGATAACTTGGGTGCCGGTTTTGCTGTCAATGGCTCGATAAATCTGGGTGCGTTTACTGGCATGCAATTCCGCCTCAATCCGGTAACCGTCAATCACCATGCCTGGTTCCAACGGTGGAGGAAAAGGCAGGTTGGTGTGGCGGCGAATCACCTCGTCTTCATTGGCTTCGGGCAACTCATCGATTCTGACCAGCTGGCAGGTCAGGTTGTCATCACTTTGGTTATCACTAGCCTGTTGCATAATTTGTGCAGCAACCTGCGTTAAATCCGCATTGTCTTGGACGAGCTTTTTTAAGGTTTTTTCATCGATAAAATCGTGTATGCCGTCAGTCGTCATTAAAAACAGGTCGCCTTTTTCCAAAGGAGACAACTGGTAATCGACTTCCAGATGCGGCTCTATACCCATGGCCCGGTTCAGATAATTTTTTTCTTTAACCCAGATGCGGTGGTCGCGGGTTATCTGCTCAAAGTTACCTTGGCGTAAGCGATAAATCCGCGAATCGCCGATATGAAAAATATGCGCCGTTGTCGATTTCAGCACAATGATGCTGAGTGTACTGACCATGCCCTTAGTCGATTCATAGCGGCTTTGTCCCTGACTGTATAACCAGGAATTGGTGGCGGAAAGAATCTTTTGCCCGGCATGTTTGACCGACCAGGAATCGGGGGTACTGTAATAATCGCTTAAAAAACTGACCACACAGCAGTGACTGGCTTGTTTTCCGGCATCACTGCCGCTCATGCCGTCAGCAATGGCAACGGCTATGCCTTTATGGAGCAGCTGCGACCCTTCCGGTATTAATGAACCGAAAAAATCTTCATTTTCCGGCTTGATGCCTTTATCGCTGGCAGAGCCGATGCTGATTTTGAGTGTTGGTTTGGACATGGTTTATAGTTTATATTCAGGCACAAAAGGCATATCACCACGAAGACACGAAGGACACGAAGAAAAAACAAGGAAAGCTTCATTTCCAAGTCGGAGTACAAGGCTGGCCTTGTACGTAAATCGTTCAAAGCTAGCTTTGAACTCCAATCTGCGGTCAGAGTGACTCCTCCCTAACGTTTCTGCGATGGTTGAGTATAAACCCAACGCAAAATATTTCGGATTGGGCGGCATGCCCTAGTCCGGCTGTGTTTTATCTTGTTTTTTCTTCGTGTCCTTCGTGGTGAATTATTTATAGATCGAATATTTCACCTGATTCAATTCAATTCAACTCAATCATTTCCACGGTACCGTCTTCCTGAACTTCAGCCATGTGACCTTTCGGTTCATCGATAAACTGTACGGCAATCAACACCGATAGCGCCACTGCCGCTATGATCGTAAAAAATACAGCCGGTGTAACAAACGATAATATGGTCAAAAAAAGTACGCCGCCAACATTGCCGTAAGCACCGACCATGCCTGCGATCTGACCGGTCATACGGCGTTTAATCAAAGGAACTATCGCATAGACAGCACCGCAGCCGCCCGATACAAAGCAAGAGCAAGCCATGGTTATCAATACCGCCAACGCAATAGGCCATTCCGAATTAATCATCGACATGCAGAAATAACCCGCCGACAAACCCAAAACAAAAATACTTAAGGATAATTTACGGCCGAATTTATCGCTAACCCAGCCGCCGGCAGGCCGTGCAACCAGGTTAATAAAGGCAAAACTGCCGCCCAGCAAACCGGCTTCGACCATGGTAATGCCGTGCGACTCATGGAAAGTATCGAAGAAAAACAGCGGCAACATCGAAACTACAGCCAATTCCGAACCGAACGTAATGAAATAAGCCAG
>DATBQC010000341.1:0-11855 GCA_036561065.1 Methylobacter sp.
CGGTTACACTAAGCCCATCAACTGAACCACTAAGAGATGCCAAATGATCGGATGCAGTTGGCAAAAGTCTACGCATAGTGGGCTTTTGTAAATTAGGTTTCACCTATCGATAGATCAGAAAATTGGAGTAGCTGAGAGCTGACAGATGTATAAAAATAAAAATTAAGGATGTTTATGCCTACTATTTTTCTAAGTCACCGTAAACCCGACGCGACTCTGGCTGAACGCCTGGCTCACGAATTGGAAGCAGCCGGTCATCAGGTCTGGTTCGATGAATGGAAAATCGACATCGGCGATTCGATAGCCGAGCTTATCAATCAAGGTTTGGAAGGTTCTGCTTATCTTGTTCTTTGCTATTCCTCGTCTGGCATGTCGCCTTGGGTAGATCGCGAATGGATGTCCACACTTGCGCGACAATTGAGTGGTTATCCGGTGAAAATTTTACCGGTGTTGTTGAGCGGCGATGGCAGCAGCGCTCCGGCGATTCTGGCAGACATCAAATATGCCGATTTGGTCAAAGATTGGAATAAGGGCGTACAAGATTTGTTGAAGGCGATTAACTGATGAAAACTAAAGTCTTGATTGCTCACGCCAAAGGCGAAGAAGAGTTAGCGGAACAACTGGCCGGGCCGATTCGGGCTGCCGGTTACGATGTGGCACACGAAGGCACTGTGCTGGTGGGCGAATCCGTGGTTGTTGAAGCTTCCAAGCTGCTCAGTGTGGGTGTGCCGGTTATTTTATGCGGTACAGTTCGAGCTGTCGGCACCAAATGGGGGCGACAGGTAGTAAGTGCCGCCCGTCGCCATGCTGGGGTGCGAGTTTTTGTGGTGCAAATGGAAGAAGAAGCCGATGTTGATACGGTGTCTTTCGATGAAGCCATTGCCCGTTACTGGCAAGACGGCGCCAAAGCCGAACAAGACTTGATCGCCGCCCTACTTAAATATTACCCGCCTGAACGCGACCCGCAACAAAATTTGCGTGTCCACGACCTCGAATCCCGCTACCGAGAACTCGCCCTTAAAGCCTGCGACATCATCGATCTTGCCAACCTGCCGGAAGACGACCGCCATCTGGCCTCTCGTGAACTGGATATGCGGCGTTTATACGTCGCGCTACGGATGCAGCTGGAAATTCAGGCTGGGGACGCGGTAGACGAGAAAACACTGGAAGCATTGGAGAAACGCCGCGCTATGGCGTGGGGCGATGGCGGGCGGCAGTCTGATGAGGAAAGCCGCGTGTCCCTGGGGGCGCGCTTGCAAGTGGCCAAACGATTGGTGGTGTTAGGCGACCCTGGCGCGGGCAAAAGCACACTGCTGCGCTGGCTGGCGACCGCCTATCTGCTGCGCCTGCAAAACGACCCGAATTGGCGCGACCTACCGGACATTGCCAGTTTGCCCAACACCGGCTGGCTACCGATTTTGGTGCGCTGCCGCGACCTGCCGCCAAATGCCAACACCTTGGATGATATGCTCCTCCACAGCCTGCGTAAAAGCGAATTGCCAGAAGCTGAATGCAAAGAATTACGCGATTTGCTGCGCGCCAAGTTAGAAGCCGGTACAGCCTTGTTGTTGGTGGACGGCTTGGACGAGATCACCGAACCGGCGGCGCGGGCGCGCTTTTCACAGCAACTTGAACAAATCCACCGTGTTTTTCCCGATGCGCCCATCGTCGTCACCTCGCGCATCGTCGGCTACCGCGAGATGGGCTACCGTATCCGCTCCGGCTTTGAGCACCTTACGGTAGCAGATTTGTCGAAACAGGACAAAGACGATTTTGCCCGTCGCTGGTGCGCGCTCACTGAGCCGATTGATCGCCGTGAACTGGCTGCGGAAGAACTGATTGCCGACATTCACAGCCGTGACCGCATTGAGCGCCTCACCGGAAATCCGATGCTGCTGACCACGATGGCTTTGATTAAGCGCAAAATCGGGCGCTTGCCGCAACGCCGGGTGGATTTGTATGAAAAAGCCGTGGAGGTGTTACTTAACTGGCGCAGTGCGGTGGACGTGCCGCTGGATTCCCGCGAGGCTCTGCCGCAATTGGAATACTTGGCCCATGCCATGTGCGCCGACGGCATCCAGCAATTGCGCGAGGATCAGGCATTGGAACTGCTACGGCAAGTGCGCGTGGAGTACCCGCAGATTCACCCACTGAGTCAACATACGCCGGAGGAATTCCTCTGCCTACTGGAACGCCGCACCGGCTTGTTGATTCAAAGCGGTCTTACCCGTCACAACGGACATACTGTGCCGGTTTATGAATTCCGCCATCTGACCTTTCAGGAATATCTGGCAGGCCTTGCTCTGGTGCAAGGCCATTACCGGGAACGGGACAAACACAAGAGTTTGGCAGTAGCCATTGCGCCCCTGGCGGGGCTGGTAAGTGAAATAAAATTTGGGAAATTAGGAAACGAAGATACCGCTGTGGTTGAGAATTGGCGCGAATCTTTGCGCTTGTGTCTTGCGGCCTGTAATGATGACGGTGTAGAGCAGGCATTGTTAGCGATTCTCCATCCTTTACCCAATGAATCCGGCACCGTCCGTCCACGTGCGGTGCTGGCTGCGCTATGCCTAGCCGACGAGCCGAATGTGAGTGAGGCGGTGGCGCAAGAAGTGTTGCAGACGCTGACGGTTCAAGTAGGGGGGAATGACGGAGAGGGATTTATCAGTACCAGTCTTGATGCCGCAGCAATGGAATTAGCCGCCTCACGCTGGGTTGATCTTTTGGGCGAGTGCTTGCTGAATGAGTTTTTCCTACGGGACGCTGAGCAACGAAGCTGTTTTGGAGGGCTTTATGCGATGATACGGGAACGACAAACACCTTTGGAAGATCCAGTGTTTTCCTCCTTACTAGCGGAATTGACTGCGCGATTGCCAAATGGCACAGAACGTGAAGCCGCTGTAATTGCTTTAACGGTGATGCTACTGTCTTTTCGCGATAAAAGCTGTCTAGTTCCAGGGATGGTCGATGGTCTTGTTCTAAGGCTGTCTGGCAGTGCGCCCATGAGCCACGCGGCAGCATGGGCTTTGATGTGGATGAATGGCGGATTTCATGTGGGGTATCAAAAAGATAAATGGCATCCCAGCGTGGAACAGTTGGAACTGTTGCTTGCAGTAGTGGCGGATCCTGACTGTGATAGCAATGTCGTGCGGTTTTTGAGTGAAATTTTCAAAAGAGAAGGTACGCCTCAAGCTGTTAACGCTCTGTTGCTGCATTTATCCAGTAACTCTGCTAGAACTCGCAGATACATCGTGGACGCCTTGGGCGCTATTGGCGATTATCGCGCCACGGATGCCATGCTGGCAAGGATGCAAGATGCTCAGGAAGTCCAAGAAGTGCGGCATGCAGCGGTAGTTGCGCTGGGGAAAATCAAAGACCATCGCGCCACCGACACCTTGTTGGCAAGCCTGCAAAATACTCAGGAAGATCGAGAAGTACGGCATGCGGCGGCAACGGCGCTGGGGCAAATCAAAGCCTCTCGCGCCATTGATGCCCTGTTAGCAAGTCTGCAAGATGCACAGGAAGATCGAGGAGTACGGCTGATGGCGGCAGAGGCTCTGGGGCAAATCGAAGACCCTAGCGCCACCGACACCCTGCTGGCAAGATTACAAGATGTACAGGAAGATCGAGGAGTACGGCAGAAGGCGGCAACGGCGCTGGGGCAAATCAAAGCTCCTCGCGCTATCGATACCCTGTTGGCAAGTCTGCAAGATGCAAAGGAAGATAGAGGAGTACGGCTAATGGCAGCAAAGGCGCTGGGGCAAATCGGTGGAACGCGGGCATTAGCTGGCTTATTAGCCTGTTTGCAGGATACCGACAACGACATGCGTCGTACCGTCATAGAAGGCTTGGCACATAGCTGTGCAGACGAAATCGACCGATGCCTGTTATCCAATGATTTGGACGGAATAGAGCCGTGGTTAGACCCGCTATCCCCGATCACCCCAGACCGGATAGCAGAAGCCGCTGACAAATTGGAAAAACCGCCGGAAGAAATCCAGCAACGTTACGAGGCGCTGGTAGAGCGCTTCGGTTTGAAATTGGCGTTTTGAATCCTGTTGTTTTACATGGCGTTTGAGGAAGGCTATTGTATTCCAGCGAGGGTGGATACATGCTTTTTGTACCCACTAGGAATGTGCCACAAGCGATGGGACAGCATTGGCAAATCAAGCCCTGGCGCATACCCAAACATCAACCCGGCTGGCTCCGGCTTTTTTCAATACATAGGCCAGCTCATGGGCTGTTGAGCCGGTGGTCATGACGTCGTCAAGTATCGCGATATGCCGGGCGTGGATGGGATTGATGATCGAAAAGGCGTTTTTCAGGTTTTTGCGACGTTTTTTGGCGGGCAGTTGGGTTTGATGGGGCGTGTCGCGGTGCCGCCTGCAACTGGTTAAATCCAGCGGAATCTGCATTTCCTTAGCGACGGTTCTGGCGATTTCGATGGCTTGATTGAAGCCGCGTTCACGGTAACGGGCTTTATGCAGCGGAACCGGTATTATCAGGTCGGGGCGTTCGGCGGTCTGTTTCAGGTGGTCGGCCAGTAACATGCCGAGTAGGCGGGCATTCTTGTAATTAGCGCCGAATTTTAAGCTGCCGATCAAATGCCGGATGGCTCCTTGATGGGTGAACGGCGCGACAGTCTCGTCAAAGGCCGGATGGCGGCTCAGGCAGCGGCCGCACAAAACCGGGGCGACGACTGGTGCTTCCAGTATTTCGGCGCATCGGTAACAACACAGGTTATTCCGGGGCAGTTGCGTGTAGCACGAATGGCAAATGTCTCGGGAATTGTGGCCGGGGTTTCCGCACAAGATGCAGGTAGGCGGCAGCAGGTAATCCTGTATAATATTGATCCAGTTGTATACCATTTTCATTTGAACAGGTTGACAAGTTTATCGTCGTTCGCGATTGATGGGCTTCATACCTTAGTCCTACACTGGAGCTTAACAGAATGTCTGCAAACCCTGCAATTCGCCATGACTGGCAGTTGGACGAAGTGCAAGCGCTTTATGCGTTGCCATTTAATGACCTGATTTTTAAGGCGCAAACCGTACACCGCGAGAACTTCGATCCCAATGAAGTTCAGATTAGCAGTCTGTTGAGTATTAAAACAGGCTCCTGTTCCGAAGATTGCGGCTATTGCCCGCAAAGCGCCCGCTATGATTCCGATTTGACACCCGAGGCATTAATGCCGATTGATAAGGTTTTGCAAGCGGCGCAGCTGGCCAAAGATCAAGGCGCATCGCGTTTTTGTATGGGCGCGGCCTGGCGTCAGCCTAAAGACAGGGATGTGGAACGGGTCGTGGAAATGGTTCAGGGCGTTAAGGCGCTGGGGATGGAAACCTGCGTAACCTTGGGCATGCTGACGGACGCCCAAACCATCAGGTTAAAAGAAGGCGGTCTGGATTATTACAATCACAATCTGGATACCTCGGAAGATTATTATTCCGAAGTCATCACCACGCGGACTTATCAGGATCGTCTGGATACGCTGGCGCGGGTCAGGGATGCCGGGATTAACGTGTGTTGCGGCGGCATCGTCGGCATGGGCGAGAGCGATGTCGATCGCGCCAAGCTGTTAATCGAATTGGCAAACCTGCCCAAGCATCCTGAAAGCGTACCGGTCAATATGTTGGTGCAGGTTGAGGGTACGCCGCTGATGGGTACGGAATCACTTGATCCGATTATCTTTATAAGAACTATAGCGGTTGCCAGAATCATGATGCCCAAGTCGCGTGTGCGCTTGTCCGCAGGGCGCAATAACATGAGCGATGAAATGCAGGCACTGTGCTTTTTGGCCGGAGCCAATTCGATTTTTTACGGCGATAAATTATTGACCACCGATAACCCGATGACTAACCATGACTTGGCTTTGTTTGATCGTTTGGGTGTGCATTCCGGCGGTTCAAGTTACGCTTGATTAATTAAATCGTTCAATTGCCATTAAAAAAATTATTCACCACGAAGACACGAAGAACACGAAGTTTTATATTTCGTTCTTCGTGCTCTTCGTGCTCTTCGTGTCTTCGTGGTGAATATTACCGACTTTTATGACACCTCCATTCTCACAATTAGCAGCCGGTCTCGACGATATTGCCCAACAGGGTTTGTATCGATCAAGGCGGGTCATCGCATCCCCTCAAGGCATCAACCTGGAAATTGACGGCAAAACTGTCGTCAATTTTTGCAGCAATGATTACTTGGGGCTGGCAAATCATCCCGAGGTGGTCAACGCGTTTAAAGCCGGTGCGGATCGCTACGGGGTCGGCAGCGGTTCGGCGCATTTGATTTGCGGGCATAGTGCGGCTCATCATACGCTCGAAGAAGAGCTGGCGGCGTTCACCGGTCGCGACCGGGCATTGTTGTTTTCCACCGGTTACATGGCTAATATCGGTGTGATCTCTGCTTTGTTGGGACGGGGCGATTCGGTGTTTGAAGACAGGTTGAATCACGCGTCTTTGTTGGACGGCGGCTTGTTGTCCGGTGCGCGATTTAAGCGTTATGCCCATGCCGATGTGGCGGATCTTAGTGCAAAGCTGGATAAAGCAGCTGGTAACAAGCTGATCGTGACCGACGGCGTATTCAGCATGGATGGCGATTTTTCGCCTCTGGAGGAATTAGCTGCCGCCGCAAAAAAACATGACGCCTGGCTGATGGTTGACGATGCGCACGGACTCGGCGTAATCGGCGAGCACGGCGGTGGGATTGTGGAACATTACGGTCTTGGTCAGGATGATGTGTCGGTATTAATGGGGACTTTGGGCAAAGGCTTGGGTACGTTCGGTGCGTTCGTTGCGGGTTCCGAGTTACTGATTGAAACGCTGATCCAGAAAGCCCGCGCTTATATATATACCACCGCGTTACCGGCGGCGGTTGCCGAGGCGACGCGGGCCAGCCTGAAAATTGTCATTGAAGAAAGCTGGCGCAGGGATAAACTTAAAAAACTGTCGGAGCGTTTCAGAGTGGGAACGGAGCAGATGGGATTGCAAGTCATGCCGTCATCGTCGGCTATCCAGCCTATCCTGATCGGCGACAGCCAAACAGCCGTGGACATCAGCAACGCCTTGTTGAATGCCGGTTTTCTGGTCAGCGCGATACGCCCGCCGACAGTGCCTCAAGGCAGTGCGAGGCTGCGGGTGACTTTTTCGGCGCTGCATGAAGAGCAGCATGTCGACCGGTTGCTGGATGCGCTGGACAAAGCAACCGCAGGCCGCAAGTGACGAAAATCCATTTGGAAACCTTCGGGCAAGGCCAACCCATCGTGTTGGTGCATGGCTGGGCGATGCATACCGGTATCTGGCGTGAGTTTGCCCAGCAATTGGCGCAAAATTACCGTGTTACCTGTGTCGATTTGCCGGGACACGGGTATAGCGAGGCAATCGATCCGTTTACGTTGGAGAAGATCAGCGCCGAGTTGGTTGACGCAATTCCCGAGCAGAGCTGTTGCTGGCTGGGTTGGTCTTTGGGCGCAACGATAGTGCTTGATATAGCCGCGCGTTATCCTGAGCGCGTGCCTTCGCTGATTTTGCTGGCGGGGAACCCCCTATATACGCAAACGGGACAATGGCCCGGTATGGAGCCTCGCTTGCTGGATGATTTTGCCGAACATTTGAATAAAAACTGTCAGGTGACCTTGCTGCGTTTTTTATCCTTGCAGGTAAATGGTATGCCCGACTCCAAGGCCTTGTTGAAAGCGCTTAAAACAACCGTATTCGAATGCGACGCGCCGGATCAAACCACGTTGCAGGGCGGTTTAAATATACTGAAACAAGCAGACCTGAGACCGGTTTTAGCCAAATTGACTATTCCTGTGTCGGTCATCTTAGGCGGCCTGGACACTTTGGTTCCCGTGGCTGTCGGTCGAAAAATGCAGCAATTATTGCCAAGCCTGGAATTAAACATCATCGATAGGGCAGGGCATGTGCCGTTTTTGTCGCACAGCGGGGAAACGGTGGCGATTATTGTCCGATTTATGGAAGAGCGATGCGGTTAGATAAAGCCAAAATCAGGCAATCGTTTGCGGCGGCCTCTGTGACTTATGATGGCGTTGCCGCATTGCAGCGCACTGTCGGTAAGGCGTTGCTGAATGCTATAAATACCGAAAGCCTGAGCGGAACTTTGCTGGACTTGGGTTGCGGTACCGGTTTTTTAACCGCGAACTTATCAGCAAGCCAAGTAGGGACTGCATCGTGCACCGTGAATTTGGGAGGGTGTTTGGAAAACGGTACGCAAAGCGTACCCTACATGACTGTTATCGCGCTGGATATTGCATTGCCGATGTTACAGGTAACGCGAGCAAAACTGGCCGATACGCCTAATGTCGGCTATGTATGCGCCGATGCCGAACAGCTGCCGCTTGCCGGGCAAATCGCCGATGGTGTATTTTCCAATCTTGCGTTGCAATGGTGCGTCAATCTTGATGCCGTTTTTACCGACATTAAGCGGATATTGAAACCGGGTGGACGGCTGGTGTTTTCGACATTCGGCCCGCAAACACTACAGGAATTAAAAGCCGCGTGGGCAGAAGTTGATGGTTTTAACCATGTTAATGACTTTTACGGCGAACAGCAGCTAAGACATTTTCTTCAACTGTCGGGTTACACCGAGATAGCCATTGAAACCAAGGTTTATCTATCAAGCTATGATTCTGTTTTGGCCTTGATGAAGGAGTTAAAACATATCGGTGCGCATAACGTGATTGCCGGGCGCAACAAGAGCATCACCACCAAAACGCAGATGCGGCGCATGATTGCGGCTTACGAGCGGCATCGAACTGGCGATTTGATCCCCGCGACCTTCGAGGTCATGATGGTTACGGCAAGCTAATGGAAAAAGGCTACTTCATAACCGGCACCGATACCAATGTCGGTAAAACCTGGGCGACGATTGCGTTGATGTGGTACTTTAAAAATCAGGGGAAGTCGGTTGCAGGCATGAAGCCGGTCGCCTCCGGTTGCTTAATGCAGGACGGGCAGCTGAAAAATGACGATGCGTTGCTGATACAGGAAAATGCGTCATTGCCGATTGATTACGATTTAATCAATCCTTACGCCTACGAACCGCCTGTTTCGCCGCATATTGCAGGCGAAAACAACCCGGTCGAACTCGATAAGCTAATAGCCGGATTCGAGCTGTTGAAAACACTGGCCGACGTTGTCGTCGTTGAAGGTGCGGGAGGCTGGTACAGCCCGTTAAATGATCGGGAAGCTAATAGCGATTTGGCAAAAGCGCTGGTTCTGCCCGTTATCATGGTTGTCGCAATTAGGCTGGGTTGCATCAATCATGCAAGACTGACTTATCAGGCGATCAAGCAATCAGGTGTAGACTGTGCGGGGTGGATTGCGGTTTGTACAGACCCGGACTTGTTAAGCAGGGACGAGAATATCCAGGCTATAAGGACTGCTGTGGATGCTACATTGCTGGGCGTGTTGCCTTATCGGGAAGTCGCCGATTTCGATTTTTTCGCGGAACAACTAAAGCTATAGTCGTAGCCCGCTAACATGCCTCCACGGCAATCTGGTTCTTGCTTTCGCGCTTGCGGACATACATGGCTTCGTCGGCATGCTGTAACAGTGCTTCCGCTGTATCGCCGTGTTGTGGATAGGTGGCAATGCCGACGCTGATATTGGTAGTAACAGTGTTGCCCCGGTAGTTAAAGCTGGTTGCAACTAATGTTTCTTTGATGCGCGTTGCCACCAGTTCGGCCCCTTCTGCGGCAGTGCCCGGCAATAACACGGTAAATTCGTCGCCGCCGTAACGGGCTGCTGTGTCGCAGCCTCTTAAACAGTGACGAAAGTTGTCGGCGATGGTTTTCAACAGCAGGTTGCCGGCTTCGTGACCGTATTGGTCATTGACGATTTTTAAGTTGTCGCAATCCCCCAGCAAAACACTGAAAGTGTGCTCGCCACGCCGGGCTTGTTGTAACTGTTTTTCCAGCAGATCCATGAAAGCACGGCGGTTGTTCAGATGGGTTAGTTCATCGGTTTGCGCGACGGTTTTGATACGGCTGAATGCGTGATAGATGTCGTTGGACAGCATGGTGGTGATGTAACCCACCAGCAACATAGGAAACAGCCATGTCAACAGGACACTGCTCTGGCTTAGGGACAAGACCTCGTCGCCCGGTGCGCCATGGTAGCCCAAATATACATAACAAGCGCCGATTAACAGCACTTCCAATAGTGTGGTGATTTTGCCCAAAGCCAGGGCGCTGGTAATGATGGGCAGGAAATACAGGTTAAGCAACAGGCTGTCCTGGCGTCCGGTGTGCCAAACCGACCAGGTGATCAACAAGATCATGACCCAAGTTTCCACAGCCAGTTTCCAAACGTTGGCTTGGGCAAAAAAATTGGCGTAATGGAATAGCATGACGAAGGCGGCGAAAGCGCAGAGGCCGCCCAGTAACAAGTTTTTAACGTCTTCCTCTATATGGCCTACCACCAGATAAAACATCATCAACACCAGCAGCAACCATTCGATTTCCGCAACGGTGCGGGAAAAGCCGCTCAGTGCGTCCGGTTCTTGATTGAGACGAAAAAAAGGTTCCTTGGTCATGGTGAATTTTCCGGTTGATGGTGTGGGGCTTCAGAACTTAAAAACGTCAGGTTACTTGATCGTTATCTTAGCACAATAATTTAGCCTGATTTCTTTATGCAGCCCACCTTAATAATGTCTTGGCGGGCGGCTTGCCAAAAATAAAATATGACAA
The DNA here is from genome assembly GCA_036561065.1 of Methylobacter sp. GTDB lineage: Bacteria > Pseudomonadota > Gammaproteobacteria > Methylococcales > Methylomonadaceae > Methylobacter_A. The sequence continues at coordinate 10,709 of DATBQC010000341.1, forward strand.
AGTCTTTGAGAAAGCCCTATTATTTTCATTTTTCCAACTTGATTATCCGTTTAACGTACGGCACAAGGTTAATGCATGTCGATTCGCCCCATTTCATCAGTAAAATTCATTTTAGTCACCGGTGCGCTGTTGAGCGGATGTACTACGACTCGGCAAATTGTGGTTGATCATCCGTTGACCCAAGCCACCCAGTTCCAACCTTTACAGGGCTTTCAAGCTATTGATGGTGACGACTATTATGTGCGCTTAATTTCGGAGTTTGATTTTAAAGGGGACAATGTTTTAAAAAGCGGCTGTACCAACATGGCACCGTCTTATGAAAAAGGCGATTTGTCGGCGGCGCTTATTTACAACGTGCGTAACGAAGCGCTTAAATTCAGTCGTGAAGCCACTGGTTTTTTGTATCAGGCGACCACGGGTAAGTGCAATTTTACCTTCGATGCGAAAAAGCTTTATCTGACACCGTGGATACGCCTTGATTCGGGTAAGGAAACGATGGTCGATTATAATTTTTATACCAATGCGAATAGCGATGTGGATGTATCAAGTCTGGTCGGCGATGTGAATGCGGCCAGTAATTTGCTTGCGTTGACGGGGGTCGGTATGGGGGTTGCGATTATGGGGCAGGTTGCCGGGCAGTGGGCAAAGAACAATCAGCAACAAGTGGTGGTAGCAACGCCTGCGGCCCATCAATCGGCCAAGCATAGCTCGGAGTCGCATTCGCTACCTGTGAGCACGAGTTTCTCGGGGAAGGCCGGAACGCTGAATCAGACGGTATTTAAAGTGTACGATGTGGCGGAAGGCGGGCTTAATTTGTTGGGTTCCGATACCAAACAGTTGGGGGAGCTGAAGATTTATCCTGAAATTCTGCCGTCTTTGTTATTAAAGACGACCGCTGACGGCGTACCCGATGCGCGCGATTTGTCGTTCGAGGAAATAGGATATTCGCCGATAAAAACGGATGCAGGGGAAATCAATCTTCAGCAGTTGATTGAGCAATCTAAAAATCCCGCAAAGCCGAATTTAAAGCCTGATTGGAATAATTACCAGGAGGTGGAGGGCAATTGCCGTAAACTGAAGCTGGTGATGAAGGATTTGGGTTTTAATAAGTTTGACCGCAATGTGGTGATTTATTATTTCTTGGCGA
>DATBQC010000342.1:0-2640 GCA_036561065.1 Methylobacter sp.
TCCTTAGCTTCTTGGACAATCTTTGGCGGGCGCAGTTTCATGTCAGTCAAATAATCCTTAAGTCCCTTCAGCATCCAATTGAGAATGCCCGGCAATTCGGGAGTGAGCATTTCCTAGCGATAATGTTCGTTCTTTTCAGCATCGGTGATCGTCACGGTGTACGGGATATAATGAATGCGCCGCCAAATCCCCAAATCGGTTCCTCTGATTTTTGGCTTATGATTTGTCCTAAGCGTTCCTTTGTGAGTTGGTTTAAAATTGATGGTGTTCTCATATAGCGCGCGCCCCTTCATGGTATCTTGACACGCAAGATATTTCACCCTCGCTTCATTCAGGTGATCGGTTTCGCTGGTTTCATTGATCGACAGAAACCGCTTGCCTTTGAGTGCCACAATATCAGGAGTCGCAGCGCCAGCGGATTGTCCTTTGTTGGATGAAAGCAAGACGCTTGCATCCAAAGCAATGGCATAGTCGCCTTCTACTTCATGGATGGTTTCAAGTTCGGTTGTTTTGCCATTCTGACCGCCACCGTGCGCGATGAACAATATTTCAAGTGTCAATCCCGTAAGGCAGAGGCCGAAATATCTCTGCTTGTAGCTTACAAGCGACACATCGCCACCGGCAATTTTCAATTCAAACTTTTCCCATTCAGGGCATTGTGCTTCCGGGTCATAGGCGACGCTGCAACATTGTGTAATGTAATCCTCGCGCCGCCCTTCGCGGAAGGTCTGTGTCGCCAACTCAATCGTTCCATTGAGGACGCCTAACAGCATTGGATCGGCATCCATTGCATCGGGTGACAACACAATGCGTTCATCGGCTTTTGCCAATTCAATCATCGCTACGATTTTTTGACGCGCTTGCGTCTGTGAGGCGAATATCCTGAATTTCGTCCTAAATTCTTCATTGGTGATTTGCGATGAAGCCGCGAACATTGCCTCAACGGTCTCAATTGCCAACCGCAAGAGTCCGCCGTCCATATCCCTCTGCCAATAGGTTCCGCTCCATACCAGCCAACATTTAAATTCTGGAACGTAGCGAATATTCTCTTGATGCCGGTCAACCAAGCGAATGGCGTTGCCAAGATCGGTCATGTGCCCCTTGATAAGTTCCGGCAACCCCTCTTCGTTTTCAAACTCTAAAGCGCGGGTCTTTCCACGCTTCTTCTTTTTGCCATCCCCATCATCGATGTCGTTATCATTGTCGCTGTTATATCCAAGCCACTCGGCGCACTTCTTGGCGGTCTTTTCCCCAAACACTTCGATGGCTTGGGTTAATCCAAAACACGGCCGTTTTTCAGTGAATGCTTTTGCGGCATCCTCTGCACACCGTTTTGCATGATGGGGATCGGCGTGAGCCGCAACGGCAACCGCTTCCGCAATCAGTTTGATGCGTTCTAAAGGGATTTTGGAACGGGCAAGCATTCCACCAAGCACAAGGCCAGCGTCATGCCTTCCGCCGACATTGGGCCAATACCGTGCGAACAAGCACGCGGCGGAAGTCTGTTTGGCACATTTGATAAGTTCATCACCATCAATCCGCGCCGGTTCTTTGTCATAACCATTTTCCCATTTGATCAACTCACCGCTTGGATGTGTTGAGCCTGGAAACACTGTTTGTGCGGCGTGGCCACCACCACCGATGCGCAATTCAAGCAGCATCACATCTTCGGCTCGTTGGTTCGGGTCTTTGAACTGGATGGCCGCTTTGTCAACGGTGTCGGTTAGATTGGAATAATAAAGGTTGTGCGCGTGGCGGCTAGATGCACGGCCAAAGATAGCACCGGTTTTTGGCATGAGAAAAGACGCAACTGCCAATGCTTCGGAACAATCCATGTCGCAATCGACAAGACCATTTGACTTCGGCCCCAACATCACACCGATATTTAACGGCGTTCCAATAAAATATTGGTGCGCATTGGTGCGGTCGATTATGAGGTTGCCCCAATCCTTCCCTATTTTTGGGGCTTTCTCCATGTACTTAATTGGCAACGGGTTCCAGTTCTTTTCGATATAGGAAAGTGCTATTGCCAAAATGTTGTTGGCGTCGTTTCCATCAAACCCATTTGGCGGGACGGCGTCATTCGTCTGGCATTTGAGAAATCGCGGATATCGCCGTTTGAGCGGCACAACAATCGATTCAAAAATCTTAAAATCCGAAACAATCTTAAAATCGGGAGTCATCTCGATTTCACGGTCAAGATCGAATTCATAGGCTGTGTGATCGTTCATGACCGTGGCCTCCGGTTCCAGACGTTGGCCGGATCACACCCCTTTGCAGGGCGGAACAAGTCCAAAATATCGCAAGCCTGCTCTGACGCCATGCGCCGCAATTCCTCGTCGCTGATCGAGGGACGGCATGATGTGCAAACCGCGCCAGCAATCCCGGTGCGGGGATCATCCCCCAAAAGACCGGGAAGGATTACCGCGAAGGCCGCATGGTTGTGAGGGCCGCACAGCTTGTGGCAGATGACGCAATTATGGGGGAAGCCAACAGCGACATCGATAGCCAGATAGGCCGCGCGGGCTTCGCCCCTAATGGCGTCTTCCGGGTGATTGGCGGCCTCAAGCAGGGCCTCCTCATCTTCCGCATGGACAATCTTGATGCGGAACCGGCCTCGCGCTTCCTTGGCGAACGCTG
>DATBQC010000343.1:0-10030 GCA_036561065.1 Methylobacter sp.
CCCCATTTGTCTTCAAATATATTTTTGCGAAGCTAATCGTTACGCCCGCCTGGCTTGCTCTCTTCGTGATCTGATTACGTATCACTCTTGGTCCAATGACTATTGCCAATACCCCGGCGACAACGGCGATAGTCGCAATAATTCGCTGCTTTATCATTATTGCTCTTACAATTTCGACCGTCTCGTTTACCTTTTTATGACCGTCTGCAAAACTTGCTAGTAATGTGCATTCATGTCCGAACCAATTGTATGGAGACGAGGTCAATTCCAAACGTTTTTCTCCCGAATGAAGATCAGGGTCGGGGGTGGGACGCAAATGGATATTCAGTCCGGTGATTCTTTCGAATATGATGGGACTATCGTTAAATATGCTGGTGCCGAATTTGCTCAGCCCGGTCTACGTGGTGCCATTCGTGATGGTTGGGCTACTTTAAATGAACAAAGTGGTGTTCCGACCGCTTTCGCCGCTGAGCGCCCTGTCGCGAAGTCTCAGTCCATAAATAAGGATCTTTCCCGTGTGCAACGCCATCAATCCAAGATGGATGCTTCAAATATGGACGAAGACGTTGTCCTGGACGTCAATGACCGGAAAGCAAAGCGTGATCCTCGCACTGGAACTGGTCATGTAACTCAGAAAGATAATCGCCGGAAAGACCCGAGTACTGGCCGGATCCTCGATGTGAAGCAGAGCGATATCGACATGCAGGATCACACACCAATAGGCCGGATCAAATCCCCAACGTCAATGAAGGTAGACGTCATTGAGAATCCCAGAGCTGCTCGCGATATCGAAAATAGATCAAGCTCTGATGGGTATGGGCGTTTTGCCGGTCGCGGGCGTGGTCCTGAGGTAGTTGAGCGTGAGGGTGTTATCATTAAGACTAATGTTGGAGCAGTGAGTTCGGATATTAATATATCTGATGATAGCTCAGAAGGGCGAATGGTTGGGAAAGTTCGCCAGACGGATAAGATTCACTCGATAGAAGGCATCACTGTTCGAGACACTAGTGGTCGCTCTGGATCTGCTAAAGCGTCTAATCAGTCGGTCAAGAAGCAGTCTCCGAAGGTTGCCGCAAGTGGTCCTGTAAAGCCCCAGCCGAAGGCTAATGGGTCTTCCAAATTGGAAGTTAATACTTCTCCAAAGTTGAAGAAGGCCATTCGCATTTGCCCGGAATTCCCTATGGATTGGAATTTTTTCGGTAAGCCCGATGACAAGATCGTGCGCATAGAAGAGCTCGGCGCAACGCCTCAACTGCTTGATGCCGTTCATTCAACAGATAGTCCGGCGATGCAGAAGCTCCTGGAACAGCGGTTCCCTGACCATTTTTCTTGATTTATCTCGGCACCGTAGTTTTTTAGTGGCTGATAGTGTCCAAGATGCTTTCAGCCACTGAAGGGCTCCTCCATGAGTTCAAATAGAACGGCAGGTGGGCCTCTAGTATATGTTCAGCAGGAGCTTTCTTCAGCTCGCCGGAACTGCGAAACCCTCAAATACTCTATATCCCAAGCACTTGATCTTATTAATTCAAGTAGCAAAAAGGACCATTTTTATGCCGTGGCAGGTGACATCATCCAGTCAATCCCCGCCAATCTTTTGGCTATGGAAGCTGCGTTAGATTCGGCTGCTATGATGGTCGATAAACTTGATTATGAAGAATTGAGGCAAGTCATTCTCCCGGAGAAGGTGGATGAACTCGAGCGAGTCCTTGAGGACGTGCGTATTAGAATACCTCGGAGAATTGGGAAATGATGACTTTAGAAGAAATGCCTCAAGGCTTCATTTTGAGTGAAGCCGCCATGTATGCTTTCTTAGATCAAGATATTTTTCCTGATCTAATTAGTTTTTGTGCTGCTATTCCGCCACATTTGAGGCCTCTTTTTCTCATTCCTATACGATTACAGGGCGCTTCCAATGGTATGGAGCGTATCGCAGCCAACGTTATAGCTAATCCGACAGGAGAGACTGACGATGGCGACTTATTTGGTACGAAAACGTTCGTTTATGATGATAATAAACCAACTATCCCTAGATCAGATCCTGGCTCTATATTCGACATAGAAGATGCTGATGATATTACTCATCATCAAGATTTAGAATGTAACCAAGATGAAAATATTCAAGTACCGACAGATACATCATTTAATGATGATGTCGATTTATCGGATTCTTACCTGAGGTATCCATATAGGACACCAGAGACACCACATCATTCGACGGTTCTTGTTATCGGGTTCCCATCTGCACGCGTCGCTATCAAACCTGATTTACTAGAGACACATGCCCCTGAGAAAGTTCAGAAGAATGCCAAGACGTGCAAGGTCCGTCTTGTTTCATATGACAAGCGTGGCCGTGTTTTCACATTTTCTGTGAATTGTGGTAATGGACCTCATAATGTTCGTGCATCTCTGACAGATATTGATCATGTTGCTATGAGTTGCGATTGCAATTTCTGGCGCTGGAACGGTCCAGAATTCCATGCCGTCCAACAGGGTTATATGCTCGGCCAGCCTCAAGGTACAGCAACTCCTCCTAATGTTCGTGATCCCGATAGAAAATACTGGTTATGCAAGCACGCATACGCAGTGCTTGTGCGATTGGATGATTTCGTTTCTGATGTTATCGAAGATAACTGGGATAGCGAAGAAGGCACCGATAAAGAGAAGAAGCCTGCAGAAGAGCCTTCTGAGGAAGAATTGCTCTCGAAGATTGATCAAGAATGGGATAAAATGGCCGAAGAGGTCGAAGTCCCAATTGATGAGGCCGAATCGGATGATGTTGATCTAATTTTCGAGCCTGAAGCTGAGGAGCCCGAGAAGCCTGAGACCGAAGAACCGGAACCGGAACCGGAACCGGAACCGGAACCGGAATTTGAAGAGGTCGAGGAAGAGGAAGAAGAAACTGAGGACGAAGCGGAAGAAGAAGAGGAAGAGACCGAGGAAGAAATAAAATCGGAATTTGATAAAAAAGAAACTGAGAAATCTAAATCTGAAAAAACTTCAGACGACAAATCCTCTGAGGAAGAAGACTGAAATTAATATTAGTTCTGATTTGTAGAGTATAGTCTATTTAAGGAGCTGTCCCATTCCTACGTACGATTATAGATGCGAAGATTGCCAATTCCTTCAAGAGGAAGAAGCAAGTATGAAAGATTTCAGGTCCATCACTCCGAAATGCAAGGAGTGTAGTGGTAAATGTCATTATGAATTCACACCGACTGTGGTTCAATTTGCCCTGAAAGATGGACCGAGCGGGTCCTGGCCTTCTAAGGGTAATCGGTTCAAGCAGTATAGAGCGAAGCGTAGCGAGGCAATGGGGAAGCGCCAGCGCGACCGATATGGGCATTTAAATCGGGATGCTATTCCGAACTATGGTGGTAAAATAACTGAAGATTGGCGAGAAGCACAAAGCCTAGCAATGGCCGACAAGGAGAGGCAAGAGGCCGTGGGCACAGACTCTCTGGCCGTGGCAGCGACGTATTCAAGCAAAATCAATCAAGAAAAGAAAAAGAAACGATCAAAGAAATAATATATTTTGAATCAGGTCAGTAAAACGCTGACCTCACTTATGATGATATAGCTATTATCGTCTCATATGGTACCGGAAAGAATACGAAATATACTCCAGACTGTGGGGCTTTAATATCTGTCGTTGGGACAGATGTCGAGATCTCTATCCCTTTATCGCCGGAAGAGTGGAATTGTCGATATTCTTCTTCAGCGGCGCACCGGTAAGACCGGCTTCCGGTTTAGTGCGGCCGCAAATTTCGACGCATCTTCTACGGCTTTTGCCGTTGTTCCGAATTGGGGTCTTCAGTCGCCAAGCGTCCCTGCAATAGGTGTAGTCGGAAGCCCCTTTAGGAATCAAGCCAGGTTCTTATTCAGTCCTGCGGATTATACTGCTACAGCCGCTGCCTTGATTGATACTAATCCTTTTTATTTACAAATTGAAGCCCGTAATCCTGACGGGACATTCGATGCTAAGGAGGCCATGCATATGATATTGCCTCCTTCTATGGCAACTCCAAATCGTCAAGTTACTATATTAGGTACTGCGCCTAACGCTGCTAGTTTAGCTGGATCTCTTGAGATCCAGCTACCTATGCAATGCATTGATTTCGAAATTCAGAATGCTGGGTCTGTTGATTTATTTGTTGCGTTTGAGCCAACTGGTGCAGAGTATAAGATAACGCCTCTTGGCACGACGTTTTACACGTTTGCTCAGCAATTGGCATCAATATCACAAATATTTGTCAGGGGATCGGGTGGTACTACCACTGTTAACGCTGTCTTCACTCTCAGGAATAATCAAATCCAGTAGATTAATGGCCCCTTTATCGGGCTTCCCGACTTAGGAGAAATTCATGTCAGTTACTCTTGCTAGGGTCATTAACCAACAGACGATACCTGCGGGTCTTTCTAGGAGTGGTTCGATCCTGATTGATAAAATTGACAGGAGCCAGGGTAATTCCTCAAATATCCCTTATGCGCAACGCCGGAAGCAGGCAATATATATCCCCAGAGTCAATCCGCTGAACACAGCGGTTAAGGGTTACGTTGACCTCGTTCAGACCGATGAGGTTAAGCTTGCGCTCGAAGCGCATGGCAGTATCGGTGGTCTCGTGAATGCGACCCCGGCTCGCGTCTCTGTGACCCTTTTCGATTCGTCTTTGTCTGCCACACCCACACTCGCTTCAGCGAATCACACGGACCCTGTGGTTCTTGCTGGAACCATTTTCCTCTCCGTTGCACCGGATCTCACTTATGTTGAGGTCACCAATCCTTCTGGCGTGAAGCAACTTGTACCATCTGCCTCATTTACAGGTGGAGCACCTGACTCTGCCATTCAAATCCGAATTCCTTTCTCGTCCATCACGATTGGTACTCCTATCGCTGGTTGGAAGTACAGGGTGTTTGCAAATTCCAAGTATTCGAATCAAGTAACCGCTTCTTGATAGGCCTTAAGTTTCTTTTCTACTTCATCCTCTAGGAGTTAAAGATGCGAGTTGGAATAATTCGGACTGATCTCGGGAACGGCGTCTATATTAGTGATGTGGAGAGCCGTGTACAGCGGGATTTCTCGATGCAGGCACCTGGTCAAAGCCGATATGTCAAGCGGCCGACGGATGTAAACCTTCTCGCAGTCCTCAACACTTACGCCTTCCTCACTAAGCAAGGCTCGAACACTGCTGCGACAGTAGATACAACTGTTGCCAACGGAACAAAGCTTAATATTCGTGCTTCGGCAAGCGCTGCTTTTACTCAGATCACTGTGACTTCCAGTGCTACTGCTGCGAAGACTCAGCTCATCAGTGATCTCAACGCAGCATTTTTGGCCAATAATCTTGGCATCGTCGCTCGTATTTCCGGTACGAACCAAATCACGCTTGATACGACGGCGAAGGGTCCGAACGCCTATTTGGAAATTTCTGCTGCCAGTCCCTCGACTGCAGCTTTCCATACCGTAGTTGGCCTCGCAACTACGGCGCTCAATGGTCTTACCGTTGCGGCTCTCAAGACCGCTGTCTATCCGACAGGGACCACGATCAACGTTTCTTCAGGCACTATCACGGCATTATCGACCTTCACTCTTATGGCGTCGACTCCGCAGACAGCACTTGTTAATGCAATTGCTGATGTTGTCGCTCCTTCGTTTGTGGAGACAGGCTCCTGTCTCCAATCACTCGCGAATGGAGTTATCTCCAAGCTTGTGAGCTCTGCGTTCCAGCCTGGTGGATCAAGGGTCGGATTACCGGCCGCGGCCGCTGTCTACGTTCTTAAGAACGATGGCAGCACGCAGTTTACCTACCCACTCTGAGATTTCTCTGTTTTCCTGAACTAGGAGACTATCAATGCGCCTCGGTTTTGTTAGATCAGACATTAGCGCGAATTCTTCGAACGGAAGGCTCTATCTTCAGGATGTCGAGAATTCCTCGCAGCGGAATTTTTCGAGTGAGCCTAAAGGCCAGAGCAGATATTTCCGGAAGCCAACTGATACGGAGCTTACGGCACTCCTCAATACTTACGCTTTCGTGACTATCCAGGGCTCGAATACTGCAGCGACAGTAGATACAACTGTTGCCAACGGAACGAAGCTCAATATCAGGACTTCGGCAAGTGCAACATTTACTCAGATCACTGTAACTTCAAATGCTGCAGTGACGAAGGCTCAGCTCATTATAGATCTCAACGCAGGATTTAAAGCTGCTGGACTCGGCCTTACGGCGAGAATTGCCGGAACGAATCAAGTCACTATCGACACTACAGCTATTGGTCCTAATGCGTATGTTGAAATCTCAGCTGGCAGTCCATCAGCTGGTACATTCCAAACCGTAGTAGGCCTTGCTGTCGCGGCGACTCCTGGTGTCACTCTCGCTAATCTTAAGTCCGCCATTTATCCGACAGCGACTACTATTAACGTTTCGACGGCGGGCATTGCCGCTACCACTGGTGCGACATTTTCTCTAATGACCAATGCTGCGGAGACAGCCCTTGTTAGTGCTATTGCAGACAAGGTGGCGCCTCGTCTCGTTGAGACCGGAGCGGTGCTTCTCTCGTTCGCTTACGGAGTCATTTCGAAATTGCGCAGTACAACTTTCCAGCCTGGTGGAACGAGGATTGGCTTGCCTGCTGGAATCGCTGCGGCTTGCGTTCAGGATGATGGATCTACAGTATTCACTTTATAGCCTGTTTCCCATGCTGGTTCCTCCGATAGTTTTTTCTCAATCGCCGTTCAGCCTGGTAATGTCTATCTAAGTTGAACGGCGATAAAAATATGGATAGCGAGGAATATGAGACGCACGATATCTATCTTGCAGCATACTTCTTTGTATGTGGCTGTAAATTCTTAAGGAAGTATAAGCAGGGACCTCGCGTTTATTTCATATTCACAAATCCTGCTGGATCTATGAAACAATTGAGAGATGCTTACTTAGCGGATCATGGGCTCGTTCCTGCTAAGAAATATGGGGATGAGATCCAGAGATTTAAAGCTATGTGCTTTGATCTTGTCCCGCTGATTCTATCAGTCGGTGCCTTGTGTAAATTTCTGGCGTGAAGCGTTGAACAATTTACTGTCATATATATATATATATTAAATCTGGTCGTCGATATATAGGGCTCACGTCGCAAAATTTCCGAAGTTGTTCGCCGTCGCCCTCCTCCGTCTCCAAAGATGCGAGCTAAAATATCTGCTTCAGTTGCTTTATTTTATGACCGATTTAGCAAATAAGCGTCCGATAAGGCACCAGGTATATGGGTCGATTATTGCCTGCTGGTGCTTTGGTTCGTGACCAAATCGATTTATACTCTCCTGCCGGAAGTGCTAATCGGGTTCCTGGATATGGAATATCAGGTCTATCCCTTACACTTTTCTTGAATAATGTGCCGCTATCTTGGCCTTTGGCTGATGGTTCTTCTGTGCCGGATTCATCCATTTCATCTGGCACTGTTTATTATAACGAAATTCAAAGTGTCCCCGGATTTTATGCCATTCGATTCTTTCCTAATGCGGTTGGATTTTGGAGAGTTGTTCTTACTGCCACACCATTACTTCAAGTCCAGATTCGAGAATATGACATTGTCCCAGCTGGGTTCTTTGGCCAATCCCAGGGCGGCGGTTTGACAGCTTCTTTCGATAAATGAAGCCATGGTCGCTTTTTACGCCTCTTCGGATTTATCCCGCGGGGATTTAAGGCTCTTCCTCACGAATGAGGACGGTTATGCTACTGATGCTTTCAGAGTAGGCTGGACAATATATTCATTAACGACTGGATCTCAGATATCGGGCAAAAATTTATTAGCTATCAAGGCGGCCACTGGCGAATATTATGCTCCTTGGAATACGAAGACTATAAATGGTAATTATTATATAGAATGGGATATCCAAGAGACTGCGTCTGATTGCATTACTAAGAAGGTTCAAGAGAAATTCTTCATAATTGAACCTTCCGCTTATCAATGTTGCCCTATCGCCATTTGTAATAATGGACAGCCAGCTCCTGGCGGGTTTGCCTATCTTATGGGTAGCCAGCTTGGGCCAGGTGATTTACCGTTATTTTTAAAAAATTCAGATGGCTTTCCGGTTAATGCTTTTGCTGTATTCTGGACCATATTGAATCAGGCTGGTTTTCTTGTAGTACCAAAGACTGCAGCGTCTATGGGTGTGAATGTTGGTGAATACTTTGCCGATTGGTTTGTAAGTGCGCCTGCTCAAGGTAACTACACTATCCGCTGGGAATTCATAGAAAATGACGGTGATCCGGTCCAATCAGCCTCCATGGGCTTTTCGATCATTAGCCCGGGGGCCTTTATGGTCCCAAGTTTTTCGTCTTGCTTTGCGCCAGCCTGGATGAAGAATTCATGCCGAGGATTTTTCTTAAATGCTGGGTTTTGTTCATGCTCTTGTGATGGAGCAGCACCATGTGGGCCTCTATTCCCCTGTTCCTTTGTACCATCACAGGTGCCTCCAGTGAGTAATAATTGTTGTGATTTCGAGCTTTCTCGTGTTGTTCATCTCGACACACAAACATTAATGCCTGGTGGGGCATTTACTGAGCAACCTCCGTTTAACATACCGACACGTGTACGCCGGGTTGCTTTTTATATTACATACACCCGTGGAGCACCCGGTGGGTACGCAATTATGCGGCTTCTTTGGGGTAATGGGATCGAAGAGACACAAACTACTATTATAAGCGGCACAGTATTCCCTGTAGATCCATCTACTCTAGTAGCTCAGGCAATGAGATTAAGCGATTTAATGAGCCCTATTCCTGTTACTAATGCTCCGGTCATGTTTTCACTTGAAGCTGGTGTTCCAGGCGGAGCAACAACTGTCCGATTGTTAGCTGCTGAAGGTGGTGTTCCAGGGGCTCCTGGGACAATCGCTGTATCGATAACTGCTTCTACGGGCTAGTTTTCCATTAACATATTTCCTGGTAATGTTTGGCATGCTTCAGCCGGCACCTATTTCTGCTTGCTTGATTGTTAAGAATGAATCGGGACAACTTGAATCATGTTTGCAGTCTATAAGGCCACATGTAGCTGAAATAGTTATTGTTGATACTGGGTCAACTGATAGTACTCCTGAAATCGCCAAGCGATATGCCGACATATTTGAAGTATTCACTGCGTGCAATGATTCTAGCGGCCTAATCAATGACTTCTCCATGGCTCGCCAGCGGAGTCTAGATCTTGCAACTCAACCGTGGATATTTTGGTGTGATGGAGACGATGAAGTTCAGGGGGCCGATAAATTCTCCAAGATAACCCATCAATTTGATATAGAGCGGCAAGGGAATCCCGCTCTCATAATGTTCCCGTATGAATATGCTCACGATGATCGTGGCAATATCACATGCATTCATTATCGTGAACGTTTAGTTACTCCAAAAAATGCTTTCAAGTGGAGGAGTCCTGTCCATGAAGTATTGAGCCCCGAGGGGCAAAATACAGGCATGCATCAGTTAGAAGATGTTCGTATAATCCATCGCCGCCAGCGTTCCAATAAACCTATTGAGCAAGGCCGGAATCTCCGTATCTTGCGTAACCATTATGCCAAAATGGGGGAGTCAGATGTTCGCCTTCTATATTATCTTGGTCTCGAGTATGGGAATGTTGGTGATGTCGGAAATTCCATTAAATTCCATAAGCGTTATGTAGAGCTTTCAGGGTGGGATGACGAGAAGTTTCTTGCTTGCTTGAAAGTTGCAGAACATTATCAAGCAGTCGGCGATTATGAAAACGCTGTGCAATGGGCACTCAAGGCATTGACTGTCCGCGAAGGATGGGCTGAAGCTTATTTCTCACTGGCTAGGTCTTATTATTTCATGGCCCAACGTGGGGGCCCTGATGAGCGTAGGAACTGGGAGCGCTGTGTTTATTTCTCCCGAGTCGGGCTGAGCTGCCCGCCAACAAAGACAATTCTTTTTATTAATCCGCTGGAGAGGAGCCACGACATACATCGTTATCTCAATCTTGCACTGAGTAAGATTGGCGATGTTGATGGTGCGCTTGATAGCGTAAATACGGC
>DATBQC010000344.1:0-1656 GCA_036561065.1 Methylobacter sp.
ATCGGATAAATTGTAATAAAAGATATCTATAGCCGCTTGTTCAATAGCTAAGTCGCGGCGAAAGTCCAAATCAACAGCTTGATATAAGAAACCATCTTTTGCCAGCAGTGCTTGCAGCGGCGAATTTGCCTGCTCAATAACTAAGGCAACTTGCTTCGCTTGATAGGCTTTAGTAGCAGTATTGAGCAATGTTGTTATGATAGAACCTGCTGCGCCTAGTGTTTGATCGGAAATTTTCTGATTGCCCTGGCTAATTTGAGCATTGAGTGCGGTAATGCTTTTTTTGAAAGCAGCTTCTTGCTTGCTATAGTCAACTGTGCTGTCGGCTGACAGAGTTGCCAAAGCTGCCATATAATCCGTAACAACTGCTAGCACCTCCTTTAAAACTTCTGCCTGCTTCTTTCGGCTGACACTGCTTTCGTCCAATTGTGGTGAGGGACGATACCGTTTCAGTCGTTCTGGGGTATCCACATAAGTTGAAATCAGTTGGCTATATTGCGCGGCTTCCAGCGAGGTGCTGGACCATTCACGCACGGCGCTTAAATTAGTACAACCGATTAACAGTGTGATAATGCTCAGCGTGATGAAAACTCGCAGCCATGGATATTGTCGTTTCATTGTATTCTCCTCAGGTTGATATTTTGAAAAAAATTAAACGGGTAGTGATATACCAAGATAGTTTATTTTTACTTGCTCAACATAAAGCTAAGGGGCGGGCGCGATAGTCGCGTAGCCCTTATGGAGCTTGCAGAATACGGGATGATCAGAGCTATAAAACTCTGGATCCGCAGGTTCCATCCAGGCTACTGGCTAACGTGGAATTAACCGACTCCGCGCTTTTGCGGAGTCCGGGTTGATGTCGGGTTAGGTTTTAGTTGCATAGATACCCTTGATGTATTCCGCGACACGCTCTATTTCTGGATATATGGTTCCCTTCGTTATGCCAAGTGACTCCAGTTGATTGCGAATGTTGGCTTTATCTTCTCTTTTGATAAGAAGGCGAGGATTTGATTTCGCCAACATATAGGTGGGTGGCAACAATGCCGCCTCCAATTTGCTTGCTCCTACACCAAAAAGAAAAAAGGCTCCATCCTGCCGAATGATTCGAGCATTGTCCATTTTCGGCTTTACGCAAACGACGGAGCGTAGATGCTCTGGAACAATCTTCGCTTCGAAGTATGGTTTTTCACTTCTGATTTCGTGTAGTAATAGTTTTATATCATCCTGCGTATTCAGATTGGCAATAGTTGTGTTTGGGTCGCCCGCATTAAACGATGATGGTCGGCGGCTTATGTTTGAGATGACGCTGACCGTATCACTATCAAAGTACTTGAGCTCGCGCTTCGGTACGCGGAACGCAAGCACTTCACCACTTTCGTTTATTGGTGAGCCTACTTCACTTGCGAAATACAGTGCGATGAGCGGATTCGATGTGATATCAAGTAGTCGTGTGGGTAGCGAATAGTGTTGCATTCGAACAAGGGTCTGAAAGGTGCTTTTCTCGCTTCCAAAATCATTGGGGCAACGGAGAATGAGCTCCTTGAAAAGTATGTCTTCATTGGCAATCCAACCAAGATTTCTGAAGATGCTTGGGACCGGTTCGTTAGTGAAGTTAGAGTGCCCTCTGAAGAAATAAACGTGGTCGGTGTCTTTTGG
>DATBQC010000345.1:0-1772 GCA_036561065.1 Methylobacter sp.
TAACAATTCAATGGCAATACCAAGCGGGCGTTTTAAATAAACTGGGGTAAGTTCGGTAATGAATAAAGCAATGCCAAAACTTACTGGAATGCCAATGAGCATGGCAATGGCAGAAGTAACGAGGGTGCCGTAGATAGGTACAAGAGCACCAAAGTCGTCAGTGACTGGATTCCATGCCGGGCTGCTAAAGAATGCAAAGCCAAAGTGCTTGAGTACCGGCAGGCTGGAAATAAACAATGTAACGATAATGCCAAACAAAATACTGAAAACCAGAAAAGCAAAAAACAAGGTGGTATGACGGAAAAGCTTATCGAGTATTGCACCGATATGTTTTTTGTTTCGCACTGTTGGCATCGAATGGGACTCTATTGTTTTAGAATGCGCAGAAAAATAGGCGGTGGAGGAGACACTTTCCTCCGCCGCGCGTTTTTTTGTCGAGTTGTGATTATAAGAGGCCACAGCTATTTTTGCATCATGCCATTAATTTAGCGTGGCTCTTATTGCCAGATTGCCGAGCCGTCTTTGCTCTTGATATTGCTCTTCCAGTAAGCATTGATCAGTTTGACTACATTTGCTGGCATTGGTACATAGTCCAGTTTTGTAGCGGCCTCAGTGCCGTTCTCGAAGCTCCATTGGAAGAACTTGAGGACTTCTTTGGCATTCTCCGGCTTGTCTTGAACCTTTTGCATCAAGGCAACAGTTGCACCTGTGATAGGCCAGCTAGCCTTGCCTGGCTCATTGGTGAGAATTTCGTAGAAGCCAGGTGCTTTTTCCCAGTTAGCGTACTGGGCAGCAGACTGGAAACTGTCGATATTAGGGTTCACAAATTCGCCATCGTGGTTCTGCATGCTGACGTAGGTCAGATTATTGCCTTTGGCATAAGCGTATTCCACGTAACCAATGGAGTACTTGATGCGCTGTGAGTAAGAAGCCACGCCTTCGTTACCTTTACCACCGATACCGGCTGGCCATGCGACGGAGGTGTTGGAACCGACTTTGTCATTCCACTCCTTGCTGACTTTGGATAGATAATTGGTAAAGATGAAGCTGGTGCCAGAACCATCTGCACGATGCACTACAGTAATGCTTTCGCTAGGGAGTGCCAGGCTTGGGTTCAGGCTCTTGATTGCAGGATCATCCCACTTTGTAATTTTGCGCAGATAGATATTGGCCAGAACTTCACCATTCAGGCGCAAGCTACCACTCGTCATGCCGGGGATATTGACTACCGGCACTACACCACCAACCAGGGTTGGAAACTGTACCAGGCCATTTTTTTCAAGCTCATCAATTTTCAAGGGTTTGTCTGAAGCGCCAAAATCAACAGTTTTGTTTTCGACTTGTTTGATACCGCCACCAGAACCAATCGATTGATAGTTCAGCTTCACGCCGGTTTTAACATTATATGTTTCGGCCCACTTGGAATAGAGGGGGTAAGCAAAGGTTGAACCTGCTCCAGTGATGTCAACTGCATAGGCGCTGGAAGCGATCGTCAAGCTTGCAGCAGCGAGTGCAATGACCAGAGCGCGGCGGTTAGTTCGCATGTAGTTCTCCTGATTTAATAAGGCTAGTTAGCATGTGTATAAAACGAATGCCATCATAAGCATAAATTATGACAGTTTTGTGACGAAGCTGTCATAAAAGGGATAGCATTTGGTGGACAACCGGAATTTGATTTGTTTACTACAGCCCGAGGTCGAGTGAATAGGGCTTTAAGGTATAATTGTAAGTCTTTATCTGCATCTTGGATTTGCTTTAATGGAAGCTGAACA
>DATBQC010000346.1:0-3249 GCA_036561065.1 Methylobacter sp.
CCAAACGGGAAAAAACCAGTCGTTATTAAAACATTTGCCCAACTTCAACGGATGACTTTCAAAGAACCAAAGGTTTTGGTTCCTGGGTTGATTACAGAAGGATGTTATTTGCTCGCCGCCCGCCCAAAGATTGGCAAATCGTGGATGACACTTAATATTGGGTTAGCCGTCGCAATGGGTACGACATGTTTAAGCGGCTCTAAACAATGTGAACAAGGCGATGTTCTTTATCTCGCGCTCGAAGATGGAGAAAAACGCTTGCAGCGCCGGGGGTCGAAACTCTTGCCGACATTTAATGGTACGTGGCCAGCGAATTTTCACTATGCCACCGACTGGCCACGCGGCGATGAATGTCTGATAGAAATAGAAAGATGGATCATTGCGCACCCAAATGCTCGTCTTGTTGTAATTGATATTCTTGCTAAGGTTCGAGTGCCTTCCTCGGCAAAATTATCGGCGTATGAGCAAGACTACAATGCGTTGTCAGGATTTCAAAAATTAGCGCAGAAATATAGCATCACAATCATCGTTGTTCACCACACGCGAAAGTCGGCTGGGGTCGATATGGGGGATGAAATCAGCGGGACACAGGGGATAGGTGGTGCCGTTGACGCGTACATTGTCATCAAGACCACGACGAAGGGTAAAATTATGCAAACCACCGGCCGTGATATCGATGAAAGCGAATTGCTGGTGCAGTTTGACCATGAGACATGCCAATGGGAAATTTTAGGCAATCCAGACGCGGTTCTTGCCTCGGAAACCCGCAAGGCGGTCATGGAGGTTTTAACCCATGCAGATGCCCCGATGGGGCCAACGGAGATCGCCAGTGCTACAGGGATCGAGCGAACCACCGTGTCCCAAATGCTTTATCGCTTGGGTGAGGATGGTGTTGTGGTGAAACGGGGACGGGGGAAATATGAGCTAAAGCGGAGCCAATCAACGGGGAGCGGGGACGGTTGGGAGACGGGGTTTTAAGGATTGAATGCCGCCTGCTTTGTGCCGCGATGGCTACGTAAGCTTAACTTTTTAGCGGCCAAAATGAGAACAAACAGGGAAAAAATGCTACGAGCAATGCTACGCGAATGCTACGTAAGCTTGACCGGGGTGTAGCATTCGCCGCTCGGCGAACAGGCCATCAAAGCGCGAAAAATCCACTCTCGCGTAAACTTCGTAGCATTCGTAGCATTCGGCCATTTACCCTTATATTTCAACGCTAAACCAATGCTACATTAATGCTACGTGTGAATTTATCGCGTAGCATTCCGCGTAGCATTTGCCCTTTGCCGCTCGTCCTTTGGGTCAATGCTACGAATGCTATGAATGCTATGAATGCTATGAGTGTATGAGAGAGAGAGGTATAAAAAGGGTGAGGGGTTGGGTTCTTTGGTTGTTGGAGCCACCGAGCCGCGTCTTAGTGCGTCTCATAGCCTAGACCCTAGCCGCTTAAACACCACCGGACACACAAACCTCGCCGCGTAAAAATAATCCGTGGCGAGTACCGCTGGCCGGTGATCGAGGAAACGGCCCGGCAATTGTCCGCCGTCGATCTGCCCCAAACCGTCACCCTTGGCCCGAGGCAAACCCCGCCCAACACTTCCTACATAGGGAACTGTTTCCTCTCCAGGGAAAGCCGCGAATCAAACTGCGCTCAAACAAACGCTCGAACGGTAGGAACGCCGCATTGATTTCATTTGGTTTTCGCCGCTGGCTGCGATCACCATTCAATGACAGGCTAAGTTTGTGGTTTGATGATTGCCGCTGGCTGGGCTCTTGCCATTTGCGGAGGCTCGCAACCGCCTGTGGGATGATGCCGCGATAGAAATACGCGTGTTTTCTTGAGTTTCGAACGAAAATTGCTTGAGCTAAAGTAAGTAGGTTTAGAGTATTTTCCGCACATTTTCTAAAACTGCGGGCAATTGGTCTTGCGCGATGTCGAAATTATACCATATCAATAATAGTGCCCCTCGGGGCTTCGCCGTCCAGCCGAGGAAAAATCATCCCGCTACGGCTTCAATATTTCAATGGCAGAGGGTTTCGTTGCATAGGTCAAGTCCCCCTGTCATCTAAGAAATATAAGATCATAGAAAACACTGAAAAGGAGAATGAAATGGGTCCGAATACCTTATCTATCATGATGGGCGCTGGAGGCTTGGTTGCCGCACTGGTCGCTTATTTGTTGTACTCGTCGTTTAAACGCGCCTGAGGCAGTAAAGCCTTAGACGGATCGTTCGGCACCCGTGGCCTCGATGGATAGGCTATGGGAGCCGAGATTTTCGATCAGTGGATGCACCAATTCCCGCCCTTGTCCCCGATCACCCGTGCCCGGTGTGACTGGCACAAACATCGCCACGTCGTGAGCCGAGACTCCGGCGCAGTGCGGCACCCAAACACTTCCCTGTATGGGGAAGAGTGTCCCCTGATGCATGGCCAGAATCAAAGGGTAATGAAACTCTCGTTGATTTCATTAGGTGTCGTTGCTGCACGTGGCACACATTCCCTCCTGCCATCAAAGCCCTATTGATGGCGGTAATTCACCTTCGAAAAATCCCCAGCGTCCCCGCGCTAGATGGTCATTCGGATGGGTTGCCCGGCCCTTCCGGATGCGCTGGATCGGCCCCTAGGCCCCATCGGCCACGCGTTCCCGAGTGATGGAATTTGTGACGATCCCAATGCTGTGACGGGGCCACGCTTCGGTATTCGTAAAGGCCGTTACGGTGGTAGTAAAAATCACGGTCTTTTGCCGCAACGACGCTTGTTGACGCCATCAGCATCATGACAGCGAGCCCAATCATTAGAGCTTTGCGATAGTAGGCTATTAGAACTTGGATCATATCACTCTCCCTCAAGAGGAAGTGTTCATCCATTGTTCCTTGACGCTTTCTTGAAGCTTTCATGACATAGACTGGCAGAGACCCGTGAGAAGTCCCGCGAAAGAAAAACTTTGTCCACTCGTTTGGAATGTCCCGCTAAGTTCGCAGCGCAGCCCTGGGTGCCCGCGCCACAATTCAAAATTTAAGCGTCTTGACGACGAGATCGCACTCTCCATTTGCTTTCCGGTGTACTTAGCTTGGGGCTAAAGAGGAGGCTAGGCTTTGGCCCGGTTGGACGAATATCTGCGCGATATCGAAGAATGCCGAATCCCAGAATTGCGCGTGCAGCTTGAGCCATTAGAGACCGGCAATATGCGTGTAGGTATGCGCAAAGGCGACGGCCCGTGGATCGATACAACGGAGAGGACAATTCTGC
>DATBQC010000347.1:0-1947 GCA_036561065.1 Methylobacter sp.
ACCGATCGGTATCTTGTTGGAGAAGATTGGCATCATAAAACATTCGTTTTTTCCAACTACGTTAATATCCTGGAGCCCATATAAACTGGCGTTTTCTGAGGGTTTAACCCAAGACGCCTGGCTGCTGGACAGGGCGTGAAAAAAAAGATTGTGCGGTATTTCCGAAATATTGAAAATAATTTTTTGCTCATACAATTCTTTGCGCCAGCCCAAAGACAGCTTTTCTTTAAGGGACTTTTTATCGCTAACTAACAGGGAAAAAATAGTTCGATCCATGTCAATGCTCCGATGAATCCCTTCAAGCACCGTTTCCAGCAACAGATTAATATCAAACTGATCGCTTAGTATTGATGTTATATCCTGTGAAATTTGAAATTGCAGCTCTTTTTTATCAATGACAGGCTCTTCCAGTGGTACGGCTTGGGCTAACCCGCTTTGAAGAATATTGGCGGCGTCAGTGGCTCCAAATTGGCGGGCGATGTCAGCCGCGGTAGCGGTATTATTTTGAAGCTTATCGTTGATAACTTTTTTGGATTGCTTGGTAAGCGCTTCGATCTTTCTGACGCAAGTCTCATATTTTTTTGAGCCGGTACCTTCTTTTAACGCCTCTGTTATTTCATAACCTAAATGAACGAGGCTGCCCCTGGGATCTTTGGACAATGCCTTAGGCTTAATCGATTCTTCAACCAAACTGCCTAGTTTCCAGGCTTTACTTAAAGCGGCACCCAGATCGGTTAATTTAAAACCGAGTACTTTTTTTTCCGCTTCTTCGGGGCTGTAGTTACCGGTTTTTATCAGCATTTGAATGCGCTCACCCTGGTCACCGCAAAAACACCAAAATGAAATACTGCCAATATGATTAAGTAACGTGGCAATAAAGACCTCTTCCGGTGAGCTATCGTTGGTCGCCATTGCTATCGACTTTGCGTGTACCGCCGCATGAATGGCTTGGGCTATTTCTTCATTGGCCTGTTGTTTGTTGATCGCGGATAAAATAGATTCAAAAAAGGAGCAAACCAATGTTAATTCACGGATAACCTCGGAGCCAATCAGAATAATGGCGCGGGATACCGTTACCATTTTTTGTCGCGATGGATTGTAATGGGGCGTGTTGCTGATTTTTAGTAATTTAACGGTCAGATTCGGATCCTGCAAAATAACAGAGGCCAGTTCCATTGCGCCTTTTCTGTCGTCACTCAAAATATCATGGATGCTTAGCGCTGTATTGGAGAATATCGGCATCTCTTCATTGCATAGTACATGCGTCCATCCATTAAGTGTAAGAGGCTCCGATATGATTTTTGGGGGAGGTATTTCCAGCTGATCTATATCGATTATGCTGAGACTCAGAGGGTCATTCTGTGATGTCATTTATTTCTTACCGGCAATACATTTACGTGCCTTTGGCAAGGCGAGCGATATTGGCTCATGCTGACGGGCGATTTTGCTGCTTTCCTTACAGGTTCCGCTTATTACGCTATTCATGTTTCATATCGGGATATTTATATTTTTCGGGCTGATTGTTGTTTTAAATAGTTTTTTAAGAAATCTTTCCAGGTAACGATACCCAGAATAACCTTATCGTCGCCGACAACAGGTAGGCAGGATATATCCGCATCCAGCATTTTTTGTACGGCGATATTGCAATCCGTGGTAGGCGTCACGGTATCGATCTGGCGTGACATGATCTGGTGAGCATGTTTTGTTAGCGTTTCTTTATCGCGCAAAGTTTCTGCCGCTGTACGAATATAAGGGCTTAGAGCACTCAATAAATCACGATCCGAAATAACCCCGACAAAAGTGTTGTCCGAAGCATCTTCAACCAACAGATGATGAAAATAAACGTGGTCAAAAATTTCCTTGATTAACGATAGCTCGGTATCCATGTTAATCGTAACCGGGTTAGTGGTCATAATATCAGCGACAATCATAATCTGGGGGCTCCTT
>DATBQC010000348.1:0-14813 GCA_036561065.1 Methylobacter sp.
TTAAGATGATTGCAGATTTTTTACCGTCGCCTGCTGAGCTGGCTTTCAATGAAGAAGGCGTTAAGGTTACGTTGGCGCTGAGTAAAAAAAGCATAGAGTTTTTTAAGTCCGAGGCGGCTAAAAACCATACCCAATATCAACGTATGATCCGCCGTTTACTTGATGCTTATGTCGATTCACACAGTCCAAACGCCAAAACGCTGTAAGGCGTATTGACCATGTAGGGGGATCCGCCTACGACTGCATGGATGCAGGAGGTAGAGCAACGCAGGAGCAGTTGCCGAGATAATCCGCCGCAACTTCGGCTGGCTGTCTCATTGATATTGTGCGTTGATTGGCTACGTGGCTACAATAGAAATTGCACGGACAGACGCTTGTCTTGACTTCCAAGCATGGTAAACTGGACGCCAAATCAAAAAACAAGAGGTAAGCTCATGACTGCCATTACGTTTGATACCCACAAGTTTGTTCGGACACTCAAGGATGCCGGTGTACCGGAAAGCCAAGCCGAGGCTTTCTCGGAAGCGTTTAAAGAGGCGCAGGGCGAAGCTGATCTGGCAACTAAACGCGATATTGATGATTTAAGACGCGACATTGATGTCTTGCGCCATGATATAGACTCGCGTTTTATTCAAACGGAGCAGCGATTGGTCATTAAATTAGGCGGTCTTATGGCGCTTTCTATTGGTGTCGTTGCTGCTTTGGTTAAGCTGCTTTGAGCGCTGTAAGACGTATTGCCCATGATCTTTTGGGCTTTCAAATCAATCAAACATAGCATAGAGCGTTGCGAGATAATTTGTAACTAAATCATCACCTTCGACTGGAGCCCATGGTGCTTGCTCTTCAGCTTTAAGTGGAACAAATGGCCCGGATTTAGCTTCAAAGAACACGGTTCCATTTTTCAATGCGAGTACCGTGTGAAAAGTACCGCAAGGAATGTCAACTCCAACAGTCTCACTATCGGCTTCTAATGTTAGCTTTTGCTCAACGTTACCTGTTGAGTCGAAAACGATTAAGCCTAGTTTGCCGGAAAGGCAAATAATAGTTTCCCCTTTGTTTGGGTCGTTATGCTTGTGTGGCATAACGTATGAATTTGGCTCTATAGCATTTAATAATCGGTGCGTTTGAGCTTCACTATTTTCATGAAAATTGTGGTTCTTACGACGGCGAGGCGATGCTATGGCCTCCATACTAAGATTTTTGAGCAGTTGCTGATTGATGGGAGTAATCATACGTTTTTGATCCTATCTTCTTCTGTGGATTAATTAAGATCCGCAAAATCGGGGCGGGGTTTCCGGCAAATTCGCAGGGTGTACGCCGGAAACGCTACCTCGCGCTACGCCCTTCGACAAGCTCAGGACAGGCTTGGGTAGTTTTATTCCGGCCTACGATGCGATCTTCGAACCTTGCACTGCCAGCAAGCCTGAACGGCCCTCTATTTCTGACATGACCAGCTCATGCCTAGGCAATGCGGTAGTATCAAGGTCGGCGACATATTCTGCCAGCGTACCTATGTCATCTTCGGCTTTTTGCCACAGTTGCAATAGCTTTTCCATGACCGGCAGCAATTTCATGCCTTCGAGTTCTGCATGCAAGGTATACACATGACCTTCCGGCGCAGGCTTGCGGCTAGCGGCGAATACCGCTTCATGCACGTTGGCTTCGGTGATGCCGTTGCAGCCGATCAGTTCGTCCAGCGTCGGCAGGGTGGTGGGAATTTGCGGGCATTGAAAGGTCTCGCCTTCCATTTGAGGAATAAACGGAGACTGGCCGCGGCAGTCGCTGGCATAACGGAAACCCAGTTGCTGTTCCAGTTGCAGCGTGTGTTTGTTCAACTGCCAGCCGGCCGCGCCATGCACTGTAGGCTGATGGCCAAAAACCTCCTGAAATGAATCGATGGCCGCCTGCATTTCTTTTTGGGTCCATGCTGCATCGCGGTTGGCAACAAAATCCTGCCAGCGAATGTGGTCGTAGCAATGCACCCCGACTTCATGTCCAGCCTTCTCGACTTGGCGCATGATGTCGCGGCCCCGATGACCGATATGCGGGCCGGGAAGCAAGGTGCCGTAGAGCAGGGTTTTCAGCCCGTAGTGGCTGAGCACCGAGGTGCGTTGAACCTTGCTGAAAAACCCGGGTCTGAATATCCGGCGTAGCGCCCGACCGGTATGGTCGGGGCCGAGGCTGAACAGAAAGGTGGCCTTCACCCCGTAGCGTTGATACAAGTCCAGCAATGCGGGTACGCCTTCCAGCGTACCGCGCAGTGTGTCAACATCGACTTTCAGCGCTATTTTCATGAAGTCTGGTCTTGATCGATCAGTTCTCTTGCGGCTGCAACTTCATGGCTGTAGGAGTCGAAAATATTACGCAACGCATCTTCCACAGTGACTTCAGGCTTCCAGCCCAGGTCATCCATGGTGTTGCCGATCCAGGGCACACGGGTTTTAACGTCCTGATAGCCTTTGCCATAGTAATCATTGGCGCTGGTATCGATTAATTCGACTTTTGCGGCCAGTTCCCGATATGCGGGATGCTCTTTGGCGATTTTCAGCATCAATTCGGCAAGTTCCCTAATTGATAAGTCGTTTGACGGATTGCCGATATTATAAATATTACCGGTTGCTTTGCCGTTTTCATTTTTAATGATGCGTACCAAGGCGTCGATGCCATCGCTGACAAAGGTAAAGCTGCGGCGTTGTTGTCCGCCATCGACCAGTTTGATGGATTCGCCTCGGGCGATATGTCCAAGGAATTGGGTCACCACTCGTGAACTGCCTTCTTTTGGCGTGTGGATGCTGTCGAGGCCTGGGCCTATCCAGTTGAAAGGTCTGAACAGAGTGTAATCAAAGCCTTGTTCCTGCCCGTAAGCGCAGATAACCCGATCCAGCAATTGCTTGGAGCAAGAATAAATCCAGCGTGGTTTGTTCATTGGTCCTAATACCAAATCGGACTCATAAGGATGAAATTCATCATCCGTACACATACCGTAAACTTCCGAAGTCGAAGGGAACAGGACGCGTTTTCTGTATTTTACGCAAGCGCGGATAATCGGCAGGTTCGCCTCGAAATCCAGCTCGAATACCGCCAGCGGATTGGTCACATAAGTAGCAGGCGTAGCGATCGCAACCAGCGGCAGAATCACGTCGCATTTTTTGATGTGATATTCCATCCACTCATGGTTAATGGTGATGTCACCTTCAAAAAAATGGAAGCGTTCATTGTCGCGGAATGACTCAACACGGTTGGATTGCATGTCCATACCGTAGACATGCCAATCGGTAGTTTCGAGTATGCGTTTTGAAAGGTGATGGCCGATAAAACCATTGACGCCCAATATGAGTACGTTCATAAATTCCTAGTTGGTTATATTAAAAATTGTTAATCGTTTATGGTTGGAAATAACTTTTCAGCATTAGTTATGGCTTTGAGCGATGCCTGATCCAGCGGCGACCCATTGCAGCTAAGCTGTTCAATACGGAAGCGTTTGTTATCGGCGCAGTCGGCATAAAAATGACCGTCATTCCAATAGATACAAACTTTGCCCGAATGCACAGCTGCTTCGCCGCTGTAATGACTGCCGAGCAGAAAAAAACGCTTGCCGTTGCTGTCGAAGAATGCGCCCGGATAAGGCGGTGCCACGGCTCTGACCAGATTATGGATAGTCCAGGCCGATTGCTGCCAGTCGATACGGCCGTGTTCCGGTCTGCGACCTCCGAAATAACTGCCTTGGACAAGATCTAATGGTTTGGGTTCTATCTTGCCGTCAATCAATAAAGGCAAACAGCGATTCAGCAGCGTTTTTGCGGCCGGGTTAAGCTTCAAGAAAACATCGTGCGCCGTATCGTTGGGCAAAATAGCGACGGCTTCCTGGTCAATCAGCGAACCGGCATCGGGTTTTTCCACCATTTGATGAAGGCTGACGCCGGTTGTCGATTCTCCATGTAAAACCGCCCAATTGACCGGCGCGCGGCCGCGGTATTTGGGCAGTAACGAGCCATGCAGGTTATAAGCACCCTGCGTTGGAATAGCCAGCAAATCGGCTCCCAACATATGCCGGTAATAAAAGGAAAAAAACCATTGCGGTTGAAGCTCGGCAATGCGTTTGATGGTTTCCGCTTGATTGGGATTGTCCGGCGTTATGACGGGAATCCGATGCTTGCTTGCCAATTCGGCAACGCTGCCGAACCAGACATTTTCCTCGGGATCATCCTGATGGGTGACCACCAGTTTAATCTCGACTCCGGCTTGCAGCAGGCATTCTATGCCGGTAACGCCGATGTTGTGGTAGGCAAAAACGATAGCTGTGGGCTTCATCAAGGCTTGTTGCTCTTGGTGTTATCCAGTACAGCCTTGACCAGATAACGGGGGCGTGATCGGGTCTGGGAATAAATTCGTCCGATGTACTCGCCCAACAGGCCGATGCCGAATAATAAAATGCCGATCAAGAGAAACACGATGGCGAACAGCGTAAAAACGCCTTCCGCTTCCGGCCCAACCATCAGTCTGCGCCAGCCCAGATAGATTACAAACAGCAGAGAAAATATCGAAACGCCGATGCCGATCAACGAAAATGCCTGCAATGGGGCAATAGAAAATCCGGTCATCAAGTCGAAATTGAGATGGATTAACTTGAACAGCGAATATTTCGATTCCCCGGCCGCACGTTCTTCGTGGTTAATAACGATTTCCGTCGGATTACCGGCATAAAGATAGGCCAGTGCCGGTATAAAGGTATTAGTTTCGGTGGTGGCTAAAACCGCATCGATAATGTCGCGGTGATAGCCCCGCATCATGCAACCTTGGTCGGTTATGTGAATGCGGGTGATTTTTTCGCGTAAGCGGTTCATCGCCAATGAAGCCCAATGCCGCCAGAGACTATCTTTACGCTGCCGCCGTATCGTGCCGACATAATCGTAGCCTTCATCCATTTTCAGCAGCAAATTGGGGATTTCTTCAGGGGGATTTTGCAGGTCAGCGTCGAGGGTCAGGATATAGTTCCCTTTTGCCCGTTCAAAACCGGCGATTAGCGCCGCATGTTGCCCGGCGTTGGCGCGCAGGTACACGACGCGGGTGGTATCTGGGAACAGCTGAAATTGTTTGCGGAGCAATGCCGCCGAGCTGTCGTGGCTGCCGTCATCGACAAAAATGACTTCGTAGCGGTGCTTAAGGCTTTCCAATACGGGATAAAGTCTTTCAAACAGTAGCGATAAAACGGCTTCTTCGTTATAGACAGGAATAACGATGGATACTTCCGGCGTTTCAAAATTGTTCGTCATTTAAATAGAGGATGGTGTTAAATCGGAAAATACGCCGTAAAAACTTCGCGCGGCAAACTAAGAGCTCTCATTGTAATATAAAAAGGTGCTGTTATCCTATTCGGAAATAGACTTAACTGCTTCATTAATAAAGGTAGTAGGATGCGCTTCGCTACATTCAGCACACCCCAAGCAATTTATTAATAAGAGCCGTTCAGTAGTGAAAGCACTGCTGAGCAGACCAGATCGACGTCTTTTTCCTCCATGCCGGGAAATAGCGGCAGCGTTAAAGTTTGCTCGCCGATTCTTTCGGCATTGGGAAAATCGCCGGGCTTGTAGCCATATTGACGATAAAGCGAGAACAGATGCATAGCCGGATAATGGATGCCAGCGGCGATGTCTTGCTGCTTCAGTACCTCGAGAGCCTGGTTGCGGCTCAGTCCGATTTTTTCCCAATCGAGCAGGATACAGAACATATGCCAGCTATGGCCTTCCGCATCGGCAGGCAGCACCAGTGCATCATGAGGGGGAAGTTGCTGAAAATAACGGTCAACCAATACCCGGCGTTTTTGGTTAAAGCCATCCAGTTTTTTCAGTTGTACCAGACCCAGAGCTGCGCCCACATCTGGCATATTCATTTTGCCGCCCCAGGCAGGCACATCCATGCCGCCTTCTGAGTCTCTTTCGATGCCGTGAAAACGGATGCCCTCAATTTTTTTCAGCATAACAGGATCGTTGATCGCAAGCGCGCCGCCTTCAATCGTGGTCATGTTCTTGTTGGGATGAAAGCTAAAACAAACGGGATTGCCCGAGCTGCCTATTTGGCGGCCTTTATATTGAGTACCGATAGCCTGGGCCGCATCCTCAAGTACCAGCAGATTATGCTGCTTAGCCAGCTGATAAATCGGATCCATATCGACAGCGCGGCCGGCAAAATGTACCGGGATAATGGCTTTGGTGTTGGGTGTGATCGCCGCCGCAACCGCAGCCGCATCGATATTGCGGGAGACCAAATCGACATCGACAAATTTGGGTGTCGCACCGCAACGAACGATGATATTGGCGCTGGCGACAAAACTCATCGCAGGAACGATAACCTCGTCGCCCGGCCCAATCCCGTAAGCAAGCAACACCGCTTCCAGCGCGCTGGTGCCCGAATTGAACACCCGAAGCTGTACGTTGCCGCCGATATAATCGGTCAGCGCGGTTTCAAAAGCGGCAACCTTGGGGCCGGTTGCCAGCCATCCTGATTGCAGCACCTCTTTGATAGCGGCAAATTCTTCGTCATCAAGCGTGGGGCGGGTGAATGGAAGCATCTTAACTCCTTGCTAAAACGTAAACGCCCAGCAGGACGATGCCCATCCCGATCAAGCGGGCCAGGTTCATCGATTCGCCGAACAACTGCCACGCGAAAAATGCATTGACCACGTAGCCCATGGACAACATCGGATAGGCGATGCTGACATCGACCCTGGACAGCGCCAATATCCAGACGATCACGCTGATGCCGTAACAAACCAACCCGGTCCAGAGAAAAGGTTCGGAGGCCAGTCTCAAAAATGCGGTAGCGGACGAGGAAAAATTCAGGCCGATAGCGCCCATTTCCTTAACGCTGGCTTTAAGCGCCAATTGCGCGACTGCATTCAGCAGGACGCCGGTCAGAATAATACAGAAACTAACCAGATTCATCGGCGGGCCACTGCGATATAACGGGAATTTTCATAAATTGTGTGCATAGGAATTTTTTGTTGTTGCCATAGCTCATAGGTTGCTTGATTGATCACGCTGATTGCCTGTTCTGAATTTAACCATAAAGGCATGAAATCCGCCTCAGTTAGCCATTTTTGCGGTTCCTGGTTAATCCCGAATTCCAGCTCGCCGGTAAAGCCCACCAGCTTAATGGTTCTATTTAAATAATAAGGCAGTGACTGGTCATAGCGACTAACGTCATAAACCTCCACAAAGTCCTTACCGCTTTGGTCGATATAGGATTGAATCGCTTCCGCCATAACCCGGCTGGAGCGTAACTCGCTGATGCTTTGATATCCCCATGAAACCATTTGTATGCCAAGCAGGGCGCAGAGGGCAAAAGCGGAAATCGCCAAGTTTTTATGGCGTCTTAGCAGCAGCGTAGAGACTCCGGAGGCTCCTGCTAAAACAGCCGTTGCCATAATCCACGGACGGAACAGCATCAGGTGTGACGCTAATCTTCCAATCTTGGCCGTATCGCCGGCTTTCCAGATAAAGAAAACGAATATGACGGTTGCAATTACTATAGCCACTATGCCGTCGATAATAAAATGCTTGCGCTTGGACATGTTTTCGCCGACCAGCAGCGCCAGTGTTGGAAACATCGGCAAAATATAGCCCGGCAATTTGGAGTGCGAAATTGAAAAAAAGAAGAACACAAAAATCGTATAAACCCAAAGCAATCGTGAAGCTTCAAATTTTCCGGCTTCAGCCCGCCAGGAAAAGGGCGGTTTAATCAATCCGTGTAATGCCGAGAACAACCAGGGCATCGCGCCTATTGCAAAGACGGCGAAGAAATACCAGTTGGACTTGGTGCGCCCGTGAACGTCGCTGGTAAAGCGCTCGAAATGTTCATGAATGAAGAAGAAATGGGGGAACTCGGGATTTGCCTGACTGACAGCAACAAACCAAGGTGCGGCTATCAACAAATACACCAGCAAGCCTTTGCCCATATGCAAATGACGCCACAATGCCCAATCGCGTTGCCAAAGTGTGTACAGAACTATCGCGGCGCCTGGCAGCACTAGGCCGATCAGGCCTTTGCTCAGCGTGGCTCCGGCAAGCGCGGCCCAGGCCAGCAGCATCCAGTTTCGTTCCTGTGTCGGCAGGTCTCGTGCCGACTGAGCCAGCGTCAGTGCGCCGATAGCGATGGCCAGCAGGGCGCTGACGCCCATATCCAGGCTGTTGGCGTGGCCCATCCCAACATAAAGAACTGTGCTGATTAAAAATAGGAATGCGTAAAAACCGGCGCTACGTCCGTAAAGTCGGTTGCCGACAAAACCGATCCATAACGCACCAATAAACCCGAGACCTGAACACCACACCCTGGCGGCTGCGTTGGTTTCGCCCAATAAGGCCATGCTGATGGCAGAGCCCCAATACTGCAAAGGCGGCTTTTCAAAGTACTTGAATCCGTTCAGGCGCGGGGTAACCCAATTGCCGGAATTGAGCATTTCCCTGGCGATTTCGGCGTAACGCCCTTCATCCGGTTCTATCAGGTCGCGGTAGCCCAGCAACAGAAACCATATGAATCCGGCAGCAACTACAATTGCTCCATTTATCCAGCATTGACGGAAAGATGCGGGTGACATGTTCTGGTATTCCTTTGAGAGCTGCTGATTTTGGTAAATGTCGGCAATGATAATACAATTTGGCGATTTG
Organism: Methylobacter sp.; assembly: GCA_036561065.1. GTDB lineage: Bacteria > Pseudomonadota > Gammaproteobacteria > Methylococcales > Methylomonadaceae > Methylobacter_A. The sequence continues at coordinate 8,664 of DATBQC010000348.1, forward strand.
CACACCTTGGCTTCGACTGCGCTCAGCCGATGGGGATGATCTGCTTTCGCGGGCTGAGCGTAGTCGAAGCCTGCAAAATGCCGGTACAAATACGATGAGTCGCTTCTTAAATAGCCAGTTTCCTATAAAATGGTTCATAATTTATAAGGTCAAGGTAGAAGTTGCTACGCTTTTTACCTTGCGCCATTTATTTTTCTTGTACAACACACACGCGGTTTTGACTGAGGGGGACACGCTTGGAAGCGAATTGGGCTGAAGGCTACAAAATGGGGCGGCGCAAGTTAGTCACCGTTCTGGACAAAATGGTTGCCTTGGATTTGTTAAGGACACTACTAGCGGTTTGGTCGGTGATTGTCGTAATTATTGTCAGCCGACAATTTATCAGGATTCTGGACAAGGCTGTCGAAGGACAGGTATCCAATCAGACCTTGATGACTGTTTTGGGCTTGAAGACGATTATTGCCAGCGCTGCTTTTTTGCCTGCCGCCTTGTTTATGGCGGTGTTGATGGTCTTGGGCAGAATGTATAGGGATCAGGAAATGTCGGCAGTCGCTTCCGCAGGAGGCGGTTCGGGAACGGTCTATCGGGCTATATTTCTGATGGTTTTCCCTTTAAGCGTACTGGCAGCGGGCTTGTCATTCTACGTCTCACCCTGGGCGGAAGCCATGATGGAGGATCTGCTGCATCAGGATAAGGAATCGGCCGATACCAGAGGCGTCGCCGCAGGAAAGTTCAGTGAATACAGCCAAGGGGATCTGGTTTTTTATGTGGAAAAGATTGATGACGATAAAAAAATGCATCAGGTCTTTGTCCAGCACAGGCAGGGAGACCGCTTGGCGATTATTAATGCCGACGTGGGCACGATGAAAGACTTGCCGGACGGGCGCTACGTCATTCTGGAAAACGGCGAGCGCGTACAGGGACAACCGGGAACCGTAAATTTTGTGTTTGAACAGTTTGCCGAATACGCAGTGAGATTGGAGAGCAAAGAATCGGCCACTGTTTTCGGCAAAGAGTCGACATCCACCGATGCGTTGGCGAGTTCCGACCAAATAACCGATATTGCCGAATTGCAGCGCCGGTTTTCTATCCCGTTGGGGATCATATTGCTGAGTTTTATTGCCGTGCCCTTGGCCCAGATGTCGCCTCGTGGCGGCGTTTACGGGAATATGATGGTCGGATTTTTAATCTATTTCAGCTACGGCAATCTTATCCGCGTCAGTCAAGGCTGGGTGATAAATCAAACCATTCCCACGTGGCTGGGCATTGTTGGAGTCAATACACTGTTGTTGCTGATAGGCGGAATCTTATTGGCAAGATTATACGGATGGCAATGGCTTATTCTGAAAGTCCGGAAAAAGGTATTTAAGTGAATGTATTAACAGGCTATATAGTCAGGGAAATTTTAAAGGGCTCATTTATCGCCGCTTTATTGTTATTGACCTTGTTCAATCTGTTTACCTTCAGCGATCAGTTAAAGGATTTGGGCAAAGGGCATTACGGCTTAACAGAAATTTTTTATTATCTGGCCCTAGGCTCGCCTTCCGTTTTTTATGAATTGATGCCGGCAGCTGCTTTATTGGGCAGCCTGTTTATTTTGGGGGCTATGGGCAATAACCGCGAACTGATCGCGATGCGCGCAGCCGGCTTGTCCATTTTGGGGATTATCCGGGCGGTTATGGTAGCCGGGGCCATTTTAGTGGTGATTTCAATAGCCGTCGGTGAATTTGTCGCACCGGATGCTGAGCGGGCGGCGCAGCTAATTAAGGTCACCGCCCAGAATGAGCAGATTGTGATGAATGCCAAATACGGACTGTGGCTGCGTGAAGGCAAAAAATTCATCAATGTGCGCAAAGTGCAGGACGACGGAAATCTGTCTGACATCAGTATTTATGAACTCGATGATCAGCGTCATTTACGCCATTCATTACATGCAGACAAGGCTATTTTTCAAGGCAATCAGCAATGGAAGTTAGAGCAAATCAAGCAATCGGATGTTTCATTGCAGCAAATGACTGCAAGCAGCCAAGCTGAGCAAACTTGGCAATCAACCGTCGCCCCGGATTTATTGGAGATTGTGGTAGTCAATCCAAGCAACCTGTCCATGTACGATCTGGCGATGTATATTGATTTTTTAAAGGGAAATCATCAAAAATCGCAGGAGTTTGAACTGGCCTTCTGGGGGCGTGTGGTCAATCCGTTGGTTGTTTTCGTGATGCTGCTGGTGTCCGCGCCGTTCGTTATCGGCGTTAAACGCGGTGTTAATGTTGGCGCAAGGATGATGATAGGCGTTGTAATCGGCATGGGCTTTAATATTGTCGATAAAATTGTCGGACATCTCGGGTTGATTTACGAGCTAAATCCGCCGTTTATCGCATTTGCTCCGAGCTTGACTGTTTTGGCGTTGGCGCTGTTTGCGTTGAACCGTGTGCAGGCGTAATTCAGTGGGGATTAAGATCCGAATCAAGCTATCTATTTTAAGATGTAGGTAAAGCTATGAATGGAGGCGCGACTTTAGTCGCGCATGAGACACCATACGCAAGCGGCGACGATAGCAATCATCAGCGCGACTAAAGTCGCGGCTCCACATTTTCTGAAATTTAAAGCGGATGCAAATCGGGGTTAGTAATGGCAGTAAGGAAATTTAACGATAAACAACCCAAAATAGGCAAGTCGGTATTTATCGATGACAGCGCTGTGGTCATTGGCGATGTTACTTTGGGTGATGATGTTTCTATATGGCCTACGACAGTGCTCAGAGGCGACGTTGAAAGTATCACTATTGGCGATGGTACCAATGTGCAGGACGGTTCGGTATTGCATGTCACTCACGCCGGGAAATATACGGCTCAAGGCTTTCCGTTAACCATAGGCAAAGGCGTTACTATCGGGCATAGGGCGGTGGTTCATGCCTGCACCGTGGGCGATTATTGCCTGATTGGCATAGGCGCGATTGTCATGGATGGCGCCGTGCTTGAAGATTACGTGATGCTGGGTGCGGGGGCTTTGGTTCCACCGGGGAAAAAGCTGGAAAGCGGTTATCTTTATGTGGGCGTGCCTGCCAAACAGGCCAGGCCTTTAAAGGAGTCTGAAAAGGAATTTCTGGAATACTCGTGCAAACAGTATATCCAGCTGAAAAATGAATATTTAAAATTGTAAAGATAATTAATGCACCACGAAGGCACAAAGAACACGAAGTTTTTAGCTTTTGCTTTTCTTCGTGCCTTCGTGGTGATGTTTTAAGCTTGCCGCTCTGAATTTAGCAGTTCAATAACAGACCGGGTTTTGGGCCGAACTCTCCGCCAGATAAAGAAAGCTTCCGCCGCCTGCTCAACCAGCATGCCCAGTCCATCCAGGCTTTTTGCCGCATGATTTTCCAGTCCCCAGCGTACAAAAGCAGTCGGTTCGTTGCCGTAGGCAAGGTCGTAACAGTTGCCGTTTTCAGCCAGTAAACCGGATGGCAATGGCGGTAACTGACCGCTCAAACTGGCTGATGTTGCGTTTAAAATCAAATCGAATTGCCTGTTTTCTAAAGCATCATAGCCGCAGCCTGCGACAGAAGCTTTGCCGTCGAATTCAGCAGCCAGTTTGACGGCCTTATCCTCGGTGCGGTTGGCGATAACCAGGGACTGCGGGGATTGCTCAAGGATTGGAAGTATGATGCCCCGGCTGGCGCCGCCGGCACCCAGGATCAATATTCGGATACCCGATAAATCGATGCCGTGATTGGCGGTCAAGTCGGTTACCAAGCCGATGCCGTCGGTGTTATCGCCCAGAATGGAGTCGTCCGGCTGGCGCGCAAGCGTGTTGACGGCCTTGCTCAGTTGAGCGCGCTCGGTTTTATGGTCGGCATAGCTCCAGGCAAGTTCTTTGAGCGGCACTGTGCAATTTAAGCCTTTGCCGCCTTCGGCAAAAAACCGCGCAACGGTAGTCTCAAATTGTTCGGCAGGAACATCTTCAGCGGTATATTCAAGCTCTTGCCCGGTTTGTTCGGCAAAAAGCCGATGAATGCGCGGAGATTTGCTGTGTTTAATAGGGTGCCCAAACACGGCATAGCGATCAATTAAAGTCATAATTGTGCTTTTCTCTCCATCCACAATTCCCATGCAATGGTCACGGCAACAATCAAAATGGCGATGCCCAATTCTATCCAGAGAAAATGCGGCGTATAGACCGAAACAACAGCGGCAACGCCCAGGAACAGGCCGACCAGGCTAAAGCGCCAACCTACGCGAAGACCGTCAAGTATGGTCGAAAGCGATAAAATCAGCAGGATAATGAGCCCTGCATCTTCTTCGGCAATTCGTCCTGACTGATGTATTAAAAATGCCCCGCCGACTACCAGTAACGATGTCGCCCAGTGTATCGATTGCTCGCGCAGGATAATCTTGAAATCATTAGCACGGTGCTTGGATTGTACCCAGCCGATAATCATCGCAAACAGGCCGAATAGAAGCATCATAATAAGCCAGTAGCCATAGCCGTCGGCGGGGGAAAAGTCCATGATGCCGATGCCGACCAGCGACAGGATCAGCAGCAAAACCAAAATGGCTTCCTCAAGGTGAAATCTTCTTTTTTCGGTGATTAGGGCATCTTCTGACATGAAATAGGCTCCGCTTTAGTTATTATTTTTAGTTGTCTGCGTTATTCTTGCAGCCACTGGGCTACAGATTTGGCGTAATAGGTCAAAATGGCATCGCTACCGGCACGTTTGAAAGCCAGCAGGGATTCGAGAACGACTTGTTTTTCATCCAGCCAGCCGTTCATGGAAGCGGCTTTGAGCATCGCGTATTCGCCGCTGACTTGATAGGCAAACGTCGGCACCCCGTATTCATCTTTTACTCGACGAATGATGTCTAGATAGGGCATGCCGGGTTTAACCATAACCATATCCGCACCCTCCTGCAAATCCAGCTGAATTTCGCGCAGCGCTTCATCGGAATTGGCCGGATCCATTTGATAGCTGTATTTGTTGCCTTTGCCCAGCATTCCGGCAGAACCCACCGCATCCCGGAACGGGCCGTAAAAACTGGAGGCATATTTGGCGGAATAGGCGAGTATCAGTGTGTTGACATGATTTTGAGCTTCCAGCGCCTGCCTTATTGCGCCGATGCGACCGTCCATCATGTCCGACGGAGCGACAATATCGGCACCGGCTTCGGCATGAGATAGCGCCTGCTTAACCAATACTTCGATGGTTTCATCATTCATCACGTAGCCATCGGAATTTACCAAGCCGTCCTGTCCGTGGGTAGTAAAAGGATCCAACGCGACATCGGTAATAATACCCAATTCAGGGATAGCCTTTTTTAAAGCTCTGACGCTACGCTGAGTTAGGCCGTCAGGGTTATAGGCTTCTGCTGCATGTTCCGATTTTTTATCGGCAGACGTTACCGGAAACAGCGCAATGGCAGGGATACCCAGCTTATAGAGCTGATGAGCTTCTTCCAGCAGTAAATCCAGGGAGAGTCTTTCCACTCCCGGCATGGATGAGATGGTTTGCCGTTGATTAGAGCCTTCGGTGATGAACATCGGGCAAATCAGGTCGTCAACGGACAAGTGGTTTTCGCGCATTAAGCGACGTGAAAAATCGTTATAACGCATTCTTCTCATGCGTGTTTGAGGGAAATTGATGTTATTATATGTCATCTTATCCTTAGCTCTAAGGGTTGGGAATATCAAACTACGGCTCTAAGTCATTTTAAGGCTTGGCTTTTTGCGGTTTATTGTATCAGGGAAATTACCACACTGATATTTGACGACTGCATGGGCAGATATATTGCTCCTCGGCATCTGCTCTGCGGTGCTCTACTACACGCGATTCATGGCGTTATACAATATCTGCATTCACTACATTCGTGTGAATTATGCAGAAGGTAGAGCGATGTAAAAGTAATTGCCGAAGATAAAAAACATGTACCGGTTTAATTTTTAGGGGTTCTTATGAAAGCAAAACAAGTTGCAATATTTGGTTTAATTGCAGTGATAATCGGTTTGATGCCTGTTACTAATGCGATTGCGGCTGATTTACTGCCTCCGCAACAGGCGATACAGGTAGCTTCGGCGCAATTGCAGGAAAGGTTACAGGACAAATCCTTTACCAAGGATTTTACCAAGATTACACAATTCGTTAACGAAGTCATTTATCCG
>DATBQC010000349.1:0-3286 GCA_036561065.1 Methylobacter sp.
ACTTAGCTTAGGGTTACCTTGGCTGCCCTGGCATGTTCGTTTTGATTGCTTGTCAGGTTTTTTCTTCCTAATCGTCGGCATTGCCACAACTGCGGTCAGTCTATATGGGCCCGGCTATGTGAATAGTTACGACGAAAGCCAACATCCTTTTGCGGTATTGGGTTTATTTACCGGGCTGTTTGTTGCCGGGATGTTGCTTGTGTTATTGGCCGATGACGCATTCTTTTTCATGATCGCCTGGGAATTGATGTCGGTTGCCAGTTATTTTCTGGTGGCATTCCAGCATGAAAATTCCGCCAATCGTCGCGCCGCTTTTATCTATTTATTGATGGCGGAAGTCGGCGCATTAGCCATTATTTTGGGCTTTGGCGTACTCGCCGGTTTTGCCGACGGCTTTACCTTCGATGCCTTGCGCGAGGCGAAGTTGTCGACAACTTGGGCCAGCATCGCCTTTATGTTGGCGCTGCTGGGTTTCGGTATGAAGGCCGGGATTGTCCCGGTGCATGTCTGGTTGCCGGAAGCGCATCCGGTCGCGCCTTCACATATTTCCGCATTGATGAGCGGCGTGATGCTTAAAGTCGCGCTGTACGGGCTGATCCGTTTTTGCTTTGACTTGCTCGGCGATGTGCATTGGCAATGGGGCGTAGTGCTGTTGATACTGGGCACCGTATCGGCGCTGGGAGGTATTTTGTACGCAATGATGCAGACTAATCTGAAACGCCTGTTGGCCTACAGTTCCGTCGAAAACATAGGCATCATTTTTATGGTGCTGGGGCTGTCGATGATCTTTATGTCCAACGGCCATCCGCAATTGGCAGTGCTGGGTTTGTTGGCGGCGTTGTTTCACGCCTTCAATCATGCGTTGTTCAAGAACCTGCTGTTTTTGGGCGCGGGGATTATTCATCACCAAACCCATCAGTTAAATATCGATATGATGGGCGGGCTGATTAAAAAGATGCCGAAAACCAGCATGTTGTTTTTGATCGGCTGCATGAGCATCTCTTCATTACCTTTGTTTAACGGTTTTGTTTCGGAATGGCTGGCTTTTCAGACCGCATTGCAGGTCGATGTGCTGGACAATGGCGTATTGCGCAGCTTGATTCCCGTAGCCGCCGCTGCATTGGCCCTGACGGCGGCATTGGCCGCAGCCTGTTTTGTCAAAGTGTTCGGCTTGATCTTTTTGGGACTGCCCCGTTCTCATCATTGTGAGAAAGCGCATGAGACTCAGGATAAAGGCATGTTGGTCGGATCTTCGCTACTGGCGGGTTTATGCTTTTTGTTCGGTATTTTTCCCGGTCTGATAATCAGCTTGATCAACACTGTTGCCGGTCAATTATTAGGCGAAACCTTGCCCAATGATGCAGCTTTAGGCTGGTTGTGGTTGGCGCCGGTTTCTACCAGTCAAGCCTCTTATGCTCCGCCCTTGGTTCTGGTCGGTGCGCTAATTGCCGGTTGTGTGATTTTTTGGTATTTTCGGCGCAACCCCTCTACGGTTATCCGCACAGCCGAAACCTGGGATTGCGGCTTTGGCGGATTAACCCATCGCATGCAATACAGCAGTAGCGCCTTTACCATGCCTTTCCGGCGGATTTTTGCGAAAGTCTGGATTATTGACGAGCAGATCGATAAAGACATGCAAGGCGCAATGAGTCAGGATGTGGCAGCCGTTCATTATAAGTTGCGGATTCAGGATCACAGTTGGCCGCGATTGTATTATCCGATTGGACAGGGGGTAAACAAATTGGCTCAAGTAGTGGGTCGTATTCAAACGGGGAATATCCGGGTTTATCTGGGCTATTCGTTTGCAACTTTACTATTACTGTTATGGGTGATCAGCTGATGAATTGGGTAGTCGCTATTTTACAAACCATACTGTTTGTCGCGTTGGCCCCGTTGTTGGCAGGTTGGGTCAAATGCTGCAAATGTCGATTACAAAACCGCAAAGCGCCTTCTATTTTCCAGCCTTATCGGGATTTAATTAAATTAACTCGTAAACAGCCTGTCGTCTCGGAACAGGCTTCGTGGTTATTTATCACCGCGCCGTACATTATCTTTTCGGCAACAGTGTTGGCGGCAACCGTTGTGCCGTTGATTGCCGTCGATTTACCGACTTCGGCCAGCGCCGACGTAATTGTGATGGTAGGTTTTTTTGCTTTTGCCCGTTTTTTTCTGGCGCTGGCAGGCCTGGACATCGGCACCGCATTCGGCGGCATGGGTTCTTCGCGGGAAATGACGATTTCATCGCTCGCTGAACCGGCGATGTTGATGGCGATTTTTACCCTGACCATGACCGCCTCAACCACCAATTTATCGTTTGCTATCTCCCATGTACTCAATGAAGGCTTGGTTTTGCGGCCTTCGTTTGTATTTGCTTTAGCTGCGTTGGTATTGGTCGCTATCGCAGAAACCGGGCGCATTCCCGTAGATAACCCTGCGACGCATCTGGAGCTGACTATGATCCATGAGGCGATGATTCTTGAATACAGCGGTCGTCACTTGGCGTTGATTGAATGGGCGATTCAGTTGAAGTTGATGCTGTACGGCGTGCTGATTGCCAATATCTTTCTTCCGTGGGGCATCGCAGAAACCTTTGGCGTTCAAGCGCTAGGATACGGTTTGCTGGCTATCATGGGCAAACTTGCGGTACTGGCGGTTTTTCTGGCGATAGCGGAAACGCTGGTTGCAAAAATGCGCCTGTTTCGAGTGCAGGAATATTTGAGTTTCGCCTATTTGCTGGGGCTGCTGGGGATGTTGAGCCACATTATTTTGGAGGCATCGAGATGAGGAAGGCAAAAGGCGAAGGGCGAAAGGCGAAAACTACGCATCACATCCAGTTCTTAGCCTTTCGCCTTTTGCCCTTCGCCTTTCTTGGATCTTACTTATGAATATCGAACAACTGGACTTTTATACGCAAGCCATTCTATCAATGGCCGCATTGGTGGGGCTGACCTCGTTTCTTATGCTAGGGCAGGGGCGGTTGCTGCGGCTGATTTTCGTGTTTGCGATGCAGGGTTTTTTATTGACCTTGACCACGGCATTAGCGGCATACAGCCTGAATAATCATCATCTGTATATTTCTGCGGTGCTGACTTTGGCTCTTAAGGTGATTCTTATCCCGTGGATGTTAAGGCGGGAGGTTCTGAAAATGAATATGCATCGCGATATTGAAGCCTTAAACAATAAAACCGCCGTGATGTTGGGTGGAGCCAGCCTGATGGTATTCAGTTATTACGTGCTGCACCCTATTGTGCAATCGTCATCGGTGGTCATGCTGAATGCGTTGGCG
>DATBQC010000350.1:0-3776 GCA_036561065.1 Methylobacter sp.
CATCGCTGCTCCTCCCTGGATATCGCGTCCCAAGTCCGATCAATGATCAGATCAGTGAAGAACAAAACCCAAAATTTTCCCCTAAGTTTTTGCTCTGCCAGCTCATCACGAAGGGCCTCATTAACCTCGAGGACGGGCTTAAGAGCCTTCGCGACATCGTCTCTGCGTCTCTGCGAATTTTCGACCCAATCGGAAAATTTTGTTTCACGAACTTATATGTCTCATTCGCCAAATTTTGCCAAATGGCCTCATGCGCAATGAAAAAATCAATTAGGCCAACACTTTCAAGTCCTTGTTCGGATTCCAGCGTCAAGGCCATCAGCACCATGCACAGCTGACACAGCCGAGCTGGCGTCAAAAACGCGCGTCGAGTCCTTCCAATGGTCAAGCTATCGCCACGGAATCGGGGTCTACAGCGACGAAGCGAGGGTGGGAGCTATATCCGCGCCTACCCCCCAAAACGCTGGCGCGCTATGGCGCGAGCGCGAGATCAGGGGCCGACTGGCGGCGAGGAAAGGAACAGACCTCACCAGTTCGATAATCAAGTGCTCGAAATCTAACGCTTGATACCCACGACACGGAATGCCGCACGCGCTCGCCGTTGGACCGGTTTTGATTCGGAGCGGCCCGCTCCCCTCGGCCTTGGCCAAACTGCAAAATCAGCGATCAGTTCCGCACCGGAATTTTGTACAGAAAATTCCCTGATTTTTCGAGGGCTTGGATTTGGAACGAAATTGTTGACTTTTGCACTTACATCGCCTCTCTACCTCAAAAGCACAAGTGACGCCCTATCGACTTGGGAGACCCTAGCTATAATATAGGAGTGAGATCAGGAGCTGGAGGGACAAACCATGCGCATGTGGCAAGCGATCTGGTTATGCGCTGCTCTATTAATGATTTCGGGGTGTACCAAAAACCTCGATGAAAGCCAAACGAGCAACCTTATAAATGTTGGATGGCTGTCATTAATCGTAATTTTAATAATCGGAATAATAATTATTATTTATAAATCCACAGCCTCCTTGGCATTTGTGGGCATAATCTTGGGGTTGATTTGTGGATCAGCTATAATAATGAGCGTTCCAATCGAATTTCAGTATGCATTTATCGGAGGTATCGTGGGCATTGGGGGAGATTTTCTAACATCAAAAGCAGAAAAGCCAGAAACAATGGTGGAAACTCTGACGGGATTTGTCGTTAAGACAACACAGGCAGCTTATTCTATCGCTGATGCAACCCAATTGGAAAGTCAACATCGTCGAGTTTCACAGCTAATTTGGAGTACGATTGGAACAATCACCCTGATGCTGATCGTCGGTCGAACGCTTGCCGGGGTTCGTTAGTCGGACTGACCCTAAGCCTCGCGCCGCAGCTGCCCCTGCGGCGCTTGATCGCTCGCGCTCCGATGCACATTGCTGGTCGTACCACCAATGCCCGAAGGGAGCGTATAGCTTCTCTTGGTAGCGCTATTTTCTACTCTGCGATATTGGCCGCTCAGGGAAATAGTCGTCGGAAAATGCCGCTCCCAGCACGCATTGAGGAGACCTTCTGGTAAAGGCTCTCCAATTCAGAGTATGCGGCCAAGTTGTCACGATGATCAATATGCGGCTTAATTTTCCCGTATTGCTGTAGAAACCAGCTCTGTGAAAGTTCCACAAAAATGTCTACGTCATAAGTTCCAGAATTTATACATGCTGAAAAATGTTCCATCTTTCTAAGCGCCGTTCTCTCCTCTGGAGTTAGTCTTGACGCACTTTCTAGCTGTGGAAATCCACCTTCTGGTATTGCCTCTCTTACTTCATCCCACGCTAGAACAGTGGCTTGTTGATCACGACGCCGTTGTGAGCAGTAATTGAGCGTGCTAAGAACCGCTCCGTAGACCGCGACCACGGCGGTGATAATGGTGAACCACGGCCAATTTGCCATTTGACGGGTGTCCTGAAAAATCCCAGCGCGCACACTGGGGCAAAATCTGAGCCTTACTCGACGTAGGGCTTTACGAACGTCCTGACCAGCGTCGCAATGGGAATCCGCCGCCCCTGATTCAGACTTGGCCAACGCCCAAACGGGAAGTTTTGACCCATCTCTGCCGTTCGCGAAGGTGACAGAATGCCCCCCAGGCGGCATTCTGTGGCTCTGTGGAGCTTCCCGCCACGGCTTTGCCTTGTCAAAAACGTCCAACTGAGGAATGTTCCACGCGGATCGGCGGCCATCCGGCGAATCGCTTCTACCGTCAGAACAAACCAAGGGATCGCTATGAGAGGGTCTATCATTGTGGGGCTTGTTGCTCTGGCAATCGCTTTCTTTAGCGCATTTGCAATGCTCGCGTCGCCCTTGCACGCGCAGCCAGTCTGGCCGACAGAGCGGGGCGCAAACGTCACAACGTCGAGTGAAAGCATTCCTCTTTTTCCCAAGAGATTAAGCGGTTTCATATCTGAAGCCGGGCAGGATTTTTGGGGCAAACCATTCCCATCAAGGGGAACGATGCGCATTTTTCAGGGGCAGAGTTGGCAGGGAATACCAGATTTCCCTAATTCACAGAACGCCTGTTCCTCCGGCGCGTTTATGATCCGCTGGAGATCGGCCAATCCCGAAGTGCGTGTTCAGTCGAGTGTCCGATACTCAAGTGAAAATAGTGCTAGCATAAAAACTGGTGCGTTCGGCTATATGTCGGGCACTAATTGCGAACAACCCATGTTCAAGTTTGGGGGTACTATCAACAAAAACGAGTCAAACCTCGTTGATATCTATTACGAGTTGAAGTTTTGGCAGGCGGCTCCATAAATGAGCTTCGAGGGCCCTGGTGGTCTACCCCCCTGAAACGTGGCTCCGGCAACGTAGCTTTCGGGATCGCGGTGCGAAGCCAAAAGGTTCAGTATGTCGATCTGAATTCTATCGAGCGGCACGGCATGCCTTCTCGATCTGCTCCGACAAACGCCGCGCGTTGCGGTCACCTTCCACCCGCAAGCTCCGCGTGATCGCCAAAGCGTCGTCGCGTGCCGGATCGGGCACGGGCTTGCTGCTCCACAAGGCACTCGCCCCGTAGTCCCTGAAGGCGCGACGATAGTTACTCACAAGGTCTTCTGGCTGCGTTGGCTCTGTGCTCATAATCGCCATATATGGAACCAACCAAAGGCGCGTCGCGCACAGCGGCGCGCCGCTCCTTTTTTGAGGGTCGAAAAGCGCGCTTTCGCCTCATCTTTTCGGTGATTCCAGACTTACGGAAAGCCATTCAGAACAAAACTGTTAGTCACATCAGAAAGGAATGGAAATTGGGATAGGGGTTCGCTCGGGAACCCCTATCCCGAACTATCGCAGCGATCTCATGGACGCCACGGTAGCCCCGACTCGAATTAACATGAGCTACTGGCACGAATTTTTGTCGTGATCAAACCAGGAGGTTTTCTGCGGGTTTCCGCCGTCATGAAAACGAAGCACGAATCTAGTTTATCCTCTAAAGCTGAGTATAGCGTTTGATTCGTGGGTGCCATGGTAGCCCCGAAACTCCCGACGCTCTCGATCATCCACTCGCTCAGCGCAGGCACAGCCAACAACGGAGGTCTCCATGGGAGACGTGGTTGGGTGGGCGATTGGTCTTTGTGGTCTTGGCGTGGGAGTCGGTGGCGCTTGGCTGACGAGGTCCCGTCGCGAATCGTGTTGGAATTTGATGGCGCGCCTTCGGGCTTCATGATGCTATCCGATCAAGCGGCGAGGTCAATGGTTTGATCGGCAGGCTTTTCGGCGAGACTGTCCCAGCCGTCGACCTTTCGCATGAT
>DATBQC010000351.1:0-4251 GCA_036561065.1 Methylobacter sp.
TACCTTGACGTGCCAGGAGATGTGTTACGTAAACAGAGCCCACAGCCACGCGTGAAAGCCCAAGAATGAGCGACGCGGCATTGTCACGGCGATTCGGCTTGCGGCCTGCTTGCGGTTTGTTAGCCAAGAGTATGACAAAAATCAGCTACAAAGGGTACCGACATCATCCGGCAAGGGTTGCCAAGCTATTTAAAGGGGAGATTGCACGGCCTATGGACGTGAAAGGATTCCCGGATGATCCACAGTTTGTTCAGAACCAGTGCGAGCTACAAAGGGGTCTTCTTGGTTGGTTGGCCGGAGACGCCCGGATCGATCGGAGCGTCAATGATTCAAATCGCATTGCAGGCGGTCCCCTTCAGCGTTTTAGACGAGATCATGGGCACCCCCAATTGTCCGGCTACCTGGCTCCTGGCCAGATCACGATGCGCAACGTGGATGGTTGGCAAAGCCACGCCGAAAGCCTTGCGATCAGATCATTGGCCTCGCCGCATGATCAGATAACCTCGTTACGCTGGAGATCGCGCCAAAACAAACACCAACCGGAATCGTGACGACACGGCATGGAATAGCTTGGGCGTCTCTTAAGCCGTCTGATTGGAGCTTATCATGGGTGACATCCATCTCATCAGCCAGATTGAGCCTTCGTCTTAACCCGTACGTAAACCTAAGAACTGCTAGGAAACAAAAAGGCCTGTATCTTCGGGATCCGGTGCATTAGCTTTTTTTACCTTAACAGCAACCATTGTACGGTTTCAGCATGACAAACGATCAGGTATCAGCGTGGCTGGATGACCTTGGTCTTGGCATATACCGTGAGACATTTAAGCAAAATGCTATCGATTGGGATGTGCTTCCTGACCTGAGTGACGGCGACCTCGACGCGTTGGGTGTTCTACTGGGACACCGAAAAAAACTCTTACGTGCTATCGCTTCGCTGTCCCAGAGAGCAGAACCTATGGGCCGAGGCTCTATACCAATCACTGTCGTTCCAGGCAGGCAGCCATTCCACCCAGAACCAGATCAAGCAGAACGTCGCCAGCTGACTGTGATGTTTTGTGATTTGGTGGATTCGACAGCACTATCTCGCCAGTTGGACCCCGAGGACCTCCAGGATATCGTCCGTCGATTTCTAGACACTTGCAGTGAAGCGATCGGTCGGTTCGAAGGCTACATAGCAAGATACATGGGTGATGGAATGCTGGTCTACTTTGGCTACCCCCATGCTCACGAGGACGATGCAGAACGAGCGGTGCACTCCGGACTGGCTATTTTGGATGGGGTGAAGGTGCTTAATCGAAAAAAACCCAACCAAGGGATTAATATAGCTGCCCGAATCGGGATCGCCACTGGCCAAGTGGTGGTCGGCGAACTCTTGGGGCAGGAAACCGCCAAAGAAAGGTCAGCTTTCGGCGCATGCCCCAATTTAGCCGCTCGCCTTCAAGGGCTTGCAAAACCCAATCAGTTGATCATTGACCCTCCAACGAAGCGTCTCGTGGGCAGTCAGTTCCGGTTTGGAGATCATGGCACCGTTTCTCTCAAAGGGTTCGAAACACCAGTTCAAGCCTGGCAGGTTTTGGGTATCGGGTCGTCGGCCAGCCGATTTGAGGCTCATCGCTCAGCTCAACTAGTCAGTTTTATCGGCAGGGAAGACGAGGTCTCTCTCCTTTATGGCCGTTGGCGAGAAGTCGTCGGCGGTGAAGGACAGGTATTGCTCCTGTCTGGTGAGGCCGGCATCGGCAAATCGAGAATTATCCAGATTCTCTGCGACCGCATCGCCGACGAACATCACAACATAATTCGATACCAATGCTCCCCTTACCATACCAATACGGCGCTATACCCAGCGATTAATTATCTGCGGCAAGCAGCCGGATTTGCCAGTAGCGACAGTTCCAATGCGAAGCTGAAAAAGTTGAACGTCATGGCCGTCGAAGCCGGAGTTGAAAACCAGGAAACGGTTTCATTGCTAGCGGATCTGCTCTCGATCCGCGGGGATCACCGCAATCCCCCGTCCAATATGTCACACGAAAAACGCAAGAAAATGACCCTGGACGCATTAGTGCATCATCTGCAAAGCCTGGCCGCTCGCTGTTCAGTGTTGTTCATTGTGGAAGATGCCCATTGGATTGATCCGACAACGCGCGACGTCATGACGCGAGTCATTGACCACATCCAGCAAATACGCATGTTGTTGCTGATCACATTTCGACCCAACTTCAAGCCCGTTTGGTCGGAACACAGTCACGTCACGTCTCTAACGCTCAGCCGGCTTCCACGTCGGCGTTGTACCGAACTCGTTTCAGCGATCACAGGGGGAAAAGCGCTTCCGCCGGAGGTGCAGCAGGCCATTCTTGCCAAGACAGAGGGCGTGCCGTTATATATTGAAGAGTTAACAAAAAATCTCCTTGAATCCGGAAACCTTATTGAGGAAGCCGACGCTTACACCTTGAAGGCCTCATTAAAAGAATTGTCCATCCCGGAAAGCCTGCAAGCTTCGCTCATGGAAAGGGTAGACCGATTCGCCCCCATTAGGGGAATTGTCCAAGCTGGGGCAGCGATAGGACGTGAATTCTCATACGCACTCTTAAAAGCCATCGTCAAAACTTCGGACACCGAGTTGAGGAATGCGCTCGACCTTTTAGTCGCTTCCGGGCTTATTTTTCAAGAGGGCGATCCGCCCGCGGCGAAATACCTCTTTAAGCATGCTCTCGTCCAAGAGGCTGCTTACAGCACGCTACTCAATAAAACCCGGCAATTGCTACACGCTCGAATTGGCAAGGCACTCCAAAGCAGGTTCGCCGAACGTGTAAAAATGGAGCCGGAACTTGTGGCTTATCACTATGGAGAGGCAGGATTGCTGGCTCCGGCAGTTGATTATTGGCATCTTGCGGCTCGCAGAGCTGTGGAGCGTTCAGCTAATATCGAAGCTCTTAATCATTTTAATACGGCACTGCATTTGCTAACGGAACTGCCAAAAGGACTAAAACGTAATACCTTGGAGTTAGAACTTTTAATAGCACGCGGTGCCCCTTTGCTGTCCGTTAAAGGATATGCATCCGACGAAATGGAACACAATTATTCAAGGGCGAAAGAGTTATCACATGATATTGGTAATCCCGTGCAGAAGTTTCGCGCAATTTGGGGTTTATGGGTCTTTTATCTTGTCAGAGGGCCGCTTGCTGATGCCCTTACCCTAGCTGAAGATCTTCTTGCTCTTGCGATTCGTGAGCAAAGCCCGGATCTCCTGGTTGAAGCTCACCGGAATGTCGGCACCACATTTTTCTGGCTTGGTCGGTTTGGCGAAGCACGAACCCATCTTCTCAGCGCAGTGGCCTTGTATGAACCCACGCAACACCGGTTGCATGCCTTACTCTATGGGCAGGACCCGGGGATAACTGCACGCATTTATCTAGCCCGCACGCTCTGGGTGCTGGGTGAGGTTGAGCAAGCAGAAAAGCTGGCGTTGGAGGCCATTGGTATGGCGAGAGAGTTAGATCACCCCTTCACTTTGGCTTTCACCTTAGCCTTCCTTTCCTGGGTCTATTCAACCTTTCGAAACGCTAGCAGAACGCTGGAACTCGCCGATGAAGCGATTGCTGTTTCGACCCAGTACTCATTCGAATTGGGTCTTGCGTGGGCGAAAGCCTCTCAAGGATGGGCGTTGGCCGTAAATGGGGAAGAAGAAGGGGTCGAAAGGTTGATACGCGGGCTATCCGCTACTAGGGCTACAGGTGCAGGTATCAACAATACTGCTACATTGGCTTTGCTTGCGGAAATATACTTGCGAAAAAGCCGCTTTGACGAAGGCTTGGCCACTGTCGAGGATGCTCTGAAGATAGCTCTAAGTCACGGAGAACTTTTCTGGCGAGCGGAACTTTTTCGGCTGAAAGGTGAACTCCTGCTCGGTCAATCGGACCAACTAGTCCGTACAGCAGAACAGTGTTTCAGTGAAGCCTTGGAGATTGCACGGAATCAGCACGCGAAAATGCTCGAATTGCGTGCCGCCACCAGTCTGGCAAAGCTCTGGCACAAACGGAACCAATGGGACGATGCCAAAATATTACTCAATTCAGTTTACAGTGGCTTTACAGAAGGGCACGAAACACCAGATTTGATCGAAGCCAAGAAAGTTCTGACCAGCTTTAATGAGTGAGCAATGACTGATCGATCGTCACGTTTTTAATGCCACAGATAAAGAAATGCGCAGGAAACGAGATCGGGGAACTCGTGGAGAATATCTCGCATCCGCTG
>DATBQC010000352.1:0-1936 GCA_036561065.1 Methylobacter sp.
TAGGTAGGCCGGGTCCCATTGCAGGCCGAGCGCGAGCGTGCCCCAATCGCCACCCAACGTCACATTGGCCGTACGTCCGAAGAGGGTGCCCGTGGCTTGGTCGGCGTTTCCGCTCCCGGTACTCGGCATGAAACCACCTTCCAGGTCGAAGCCAGCCTTCAAGCCGTTGCCCAGATCTTCCGAACCCTTAAATCCGAAATAGGACGGGCTGATTTGCGTGGATTGCACGCCCGTGGTGCGCGTGCCGGCGACACTCGACGACATGATGCCGATGTCGATATTGCCGTACAAAGTGACGTTGCTGCCGTCTGCGTATGCCGCGGAAGAAGCCCCCCCCAGAACAGCAAGTGCAATTAGCGTCTTTTTCATCGTTGTGTTCCTCCATAATTGAAAAAATTTTGCATTTAAAAAAAACATCAACACAGTTATTCGCCTGTTGACTAGCGCTTTTGGCGATGCTTCGATAACTTCCCTAGGCTACCGGTAAATTTCATTGCTCCCCCTTTCAAGTTTGAATGCGACTAGAATAAATTCCAGATTGCCAAGCTCACTTCCAACTGCAGCCCCCTCCAACGTTCATCGTTTTTGTCTTTGCGACCGAAACCCGACAACTCGCACTGCATCGACCGATCATCAACCAACAAAACGCTTGGATTCTGTTCCTGCCAAGTCGCCATACACGTCGCCTCGGCGGTCCGTCAGAAGCTGATTGAATTCGTTTAATTTGCGTTTTGCGCTGGCCTCCGACAAATCGATGTCCGCGTAAATGATTTCCTCTTCGGCACGGCTCGCCGGTCCGGTAATCGGCCAGCCGCTGCAGCCGATCACGACGCTCTGTCCGAGGAATTCCTGTCCCCGCTCGACACCGACACGGTCGGCGCACGCAATGAACATGGAATTGGAGTGGGCGGCGGCCATCGTCAGAACCGTGGCCATGGCTTCTCGGTCTGAAGGCTGCTCCGACATAGGTACCCAGTTTGTAGGAACGCAGACAAGATTTGCTCCCTGCAATGCGCACAACCGATACGACTCGGGAAACCAGCCGTCATAGCAGATGATCACGCCGATGCGGCCATATGGCGTATCGAAGACAGGCACGCCCAGGTTTCCCGGGGAGAAATATGTTCGCTCGTTATTCCAGAGGTGCAGCTTTCGATACTTGCCTACCAGCCCCTCCGGCCCGACAAGCACGGCCGAGTTATATAGGGAATGCCCCTCACGTTCCGCCACGCCGGAAACAATATGGATGCCAAGGCGATGAGCCAGAGCAATCCACTCGGTCACGGCGGGGCCACCAGGAACCTCTTCGGCAAGCGACATCAGCTCTTCCCGGTTATTAAATACATAGCCGGAACTGGTGAGTTCAGGTAAAACAACCAGGCGCGCCCCATTGCGCGCTGCTTCCTCGATCAAGCGAACGCTCGTTGCCCGATTTTGTTCAAGATCTCCAACACGAGGCTCCATTTGAATACAAGCAATTTTCAAAGAGCGTGCTTCAGGAGAATGTATCCCGGCCATGACTATCCCTAACCAAAAAAGCAAAAAGCCCCCGAAGCGCAGTAAGCGCAATCCGGGGGCTTTTTAGCCCAGCATATGTGTAATGCAGCAATAGTGCTGCGACGAGCAAAAACGCAAAACTAACGCAACAAAAAAGCCCCCAATGTGCTGTTCGCACAATTTGGAGGCTTTATAGCCGCATGTTAGTGCAGCAATATTGCTGCATAAAAGCGCCTCAGACCAACTGAACCGCTAAAAGTTTCGCAAGCAGTCAATTTGTTTTCTGAATGGGCTCATTATTGGCGTAAAAAAAGGTGAAGTCAAGGAAATTGAAACACTGCTGTCACAAATCGCTGTTGCAAACGCAACAGCTTGACATGCGTTGGATTGCAAATCGGCGACTCGGTACCGTTTTTATTTCAGAAGCTTATTCGCAGTC
>DATBQC010000353.1:0-3532 GCA_036561065.1 Methylobacter sp.
CCAGACGCCCGGCCGATTACGTGCCGTTGGACAAATTTTGGACCAAACGCGGTTACGTCAAGCATCCCGAGCTGCACACAACTTATATCTGGAAAGACCTGGATGACGAAAATGAAACGCCCAAACCGATGACTTTCTGGTTGAAACATGAACTTTAAAATAGCGACCGCCCAGTACGACATCAGTTTTCTGGAAAACTGGCAGCAGTATCAAGACAAGGCCGAACGCTGGGTTGCAGAAGCCGCCCGGCAGGATGCGAAGATTTTGCTTTTTCCCGAGTATGCCAGTATGGAGCTGGCTTCGTTATATGGCGAGGCGGTTTATTCATCTTTAAGCAAACAGTTGGCAGCCATGCAGTCATTGCTGGATGATTATCTGGATTTGTACCGCATCTTGGCGAAAAAATATCAGTGCATCATCCAGCCGGGCACGTTTCCTGTAAAAATGGATTCCGGCGCTTATCGAAACCGAGCTTATTTGTTTATGCCGGACGGACAATTTGATTATCAGGATAAACTGATGATGACCCGGTTTGAAAACGAACAATGGCTGATTCAGAAAGGTGATGAGCTAAAGTGTTTTGATACCGATTACGGAAGAATCGCGATTAATATCTGCTATGACAGTGAGTTTCCGTTGCTGGCAAGAAAGCAGGTTGAAGCCGGGGCGAATTTGATTTTAGTGCCCAGTTGCACCGACACTCTGGCCGGATACCATCGAGTTAAGATCGGCTGTCAGGCGCGAGCCTTGGAAAACCAGTGCTATGTCGTCCAATCGACGCTGGTAGGTGAAGCGCCATGGTCTGAAGCTGTGGATGTCAATATCGGTGCGGCAGCTATTTATACGCCGGTGGATTACGGATTTCCCGATAACGGCATTCTAGCCGCTGGAAAACTTAATGAAGTGCAATGGGTGGTTGCTGAAGTATCACTCAGCGCTTGCGGCACAGTCCGGGAGCAAGGGCAGGTCTTCAACTACAGGGATTGGCCGTTGCAAAATGCATTTGTTGCGTAGCCTGTAGGGGCAATCCCTTGTGGTTGCCCCTGAAAGCATGGTCTATCAGGGCAGGCACAAGGCCAGCCCCTACGTTTAATTAAAAATCGCCTCAAATGAATAGCCGTTACCTTCCAGAATTTCCTTCATTCTTTTTAATCCGTCCATTTGAATCTGTCTGACCCGCTCACGGGTTACTCCCAGCTCTTGGGCGACCTGTTCAAGTGTCGAACCTTCATAACCGCAAAGTCCGTAGCGACGGCAAATTACTTCGCGCTGTTTTTCAGAAAGCTGGAACACCCATTTGGCGATATTGTGTCTAATACCGTCTTCTTGAATTTTTTCAGCGGGCGACAAACTCTCGACATCTGAAATCGATTCGACCAACGGTTTGTCGAAATCCTTGCCGCCGGGCATATCGATTGAGGTAACGCGCTCGTTAAGCTTAAGCATTTTTTCAACTTTATTGACCGGTATATCCAGATGTCCCGCTATATCTTCGGCATTAGGTTCATGGTCGAGCAATTGAGCCAAATGGCGTTGGGCTTTAAGATAAGTATTCATCTCTTTAACGATATGAATTGGCAAACGAATGGTTCGCGTCTGATTCATAATAGCCCGTTCAATAGTTTGCCTGATCCACCAGGTGGCATAGGTTGAAAATCTGAAACCTCTCTCAGGATCGAATTTCTCAACTGCGCGCATCAAGCCCAGATTACCTTCCTCAATCAAATCCAGCAACGGCAAGCCCCTGTTCAGGTAACGGCGGGAAATTTTAACGACCAGACGCAAATTGCTCTCGATCATGATCTTGCGGGCCGCTTGATCGCCCAGCAAAGCCCTGGAACCGTAGATTTTTTCCTGATCGGCGGTCAACAATTGCGAACGAGACAGTTCATTCAAATAAACCCGTGTCGCATCCATGCTCTTGTCGTGCTGCGATTCAATGGTGACTATCTCGTCAATATCCAATGAGGCCTCACCGATAACGGAATCTGTCTGAGGTTCATCGTCAAAAGACAAATCATCGTCAAATAATACACAAACATCATCTTCCAATAACTCAACTAATTCTGCCTTCATGATAGCCTCTACATTGTTCGACCTAAGCCGAAATGGTTTTATTATTTGTCCGGTAAAAAATTAAGTGGATTTACCGGTTTTCCGTTTTTTCGTATTTCAAAATGCAGTGATGTTTTGCTGGCTCCTGCTTGACCCACTTTTGCAATAACATCGCCTTTCCCTACGGTATCTCCCTCTGCAACAAGCAGTTGGCTGTTATTGGCATAAGCGCTTAAATACAAATCGTTGTGTTTGATGATAAGCAAATTACCGTAACCGATCAGGCCTTGTCCGCTATAGACGACCTTGCCCGCTTCAGCAGCATTTACGTCTTGTCCAATTTTTCCCGCAATATCTATGCCTTTGTTATCGGCCTGAGCAAAAGCTTTTAAGACATTTCCTTTTATCGGCCATTGAAAGCTTAACTTTAACATGTTTATGTTGTCAATTGAAATAATTGGTTTTTTTTGCGGGCTGCTTCCGGATTTTTCAGCGGTATTTTTAATGCTGTCAGTTTTATCTGACGCCCTGTAAGTCAGGTTGGGTTTATTATTTAACGAAAGAGGGGGGCTTTTCTGTGAGCTAATTCCATTTGTTGGGATTGCAGAGACAATTTTTTGTTTTGTCTCTCCCATTTTGGGGAGGGGCGGCGGCAATTGCACTATGTCATCCTGGGTGGACGTGTTTTCTAAATCCGGGCCAGAGAGTTTTATTTTTTGACCTATTTCTATCCTGTAAGGTGGATTGATCTTGTTCCATTGCGCTAATTGCCGGTAATCCAGATCATAAATCAGGCTTATGGCATACAAAGTGTCGCCTTTTTTAACTTGATGATATTTTGTTTCGTCTTTAGCAATATCAGGATCAGGGTGATTTGTGGTGACAGGAGCGTAGTTTGGCGGCAGATTGGCGCAGCCGTTCAATAAAGCCGACAGTATTGCGATAGATATAAGCTTGGAATTGGACGATGTCATAGAGGATTATTTTTTTAACAGAACTTTTTTAGCCAAGTTTATTTTTGCTGCCAAATAATTCGATCCGCCATGATCAGGATGTATTTTTTGCATTAATTTGCGATGAGCGGCAACAATTTCAGCTTCAGAGGCACCTATGTTTAACCCCAGCACTTCATAAGCTTCTTCAACCGACATATGGCTTTTAATATCAGCTTTGTTTTGCCGTTGTGAGGTGTTCTGCTTTGCCGCATTGAATTCCGACCATAGCCGGTGTAAGTAGGGGGCATAGCGCAATAATGCAGGCATTAGGCGGAGTATAAAGGCGACAGTCACGCCTGCTAGCGCAAAAAGCCAGTTCAAACGCCCGGTGACGGTCAAATAAAGCACGATAAGCCCGGCAACGATTAGCAATAACCGCTTGATGTAATAGGCCAGTACGGCGGGCGAAGTTTTTAAAAACGCACGTACCCCAAAAAATGCAATGATGAGCAATAGCAAAATCAGGTAAATTCGAATCAAGG
>DATBQC010000354.1:0-1728 GCA_036561065.1 Methylobacter sp.
ATTTAGATTGCTTTCGCACGCCGAATTAGAAGGTTACTTTGAGAGCAAGGCCAAATCTGCTCTTGACGATTTAGATGCGGAAATGAAGAGTGGCCGAATAGCAAGTGCAAAACTTTCTGCCTTAACTTTTTTGTATTTACAAAAAAATCAAATCACCCCTTGCTGGAGTTCCAGAGGATTAAGAGACGACATAAGTATTAGAAAAGCTGAAAGGTCCGATTTAATAATTTTTTCCCAAGAAGCGCTGGGTTATGGGCGACAATTTATCAAATCAAATAATGGAATTAAAGAAAACTCTTTACTTACATTGTCTGCTTTGATGGGTTATTTTGAAGATGAGCTTGATAGTGTATTGATTAATGAACTGAATGAATTTGGAAAAGGTCGGGGTGACGTTGCACATGACAGTTGGACTAAAGATACATCCACTTTCACGTCTGCAGATATTGAAAAAAATAGCTTATTAACTATTCTAGATTTAACCGATCAGTTTTATGAAAAGCAAATTATGCCCGGATGCTCAAATAAAAATTTACCTTTTTTCCATAATCTATTTAATAAATTCTTTAAATAGGTTTGCTTAAGTCACCCTCAGCTAGACAATTCCATCCACCTATAATACACAAACGAGAAAAACCATCTTCGGATGGTTTTAATTTGGTGGAGCCGGGGGAGCTCGGCCATACTGGCCAGCCAGTGCGCCTGCATGCGCACTGCCGTTCGCGGGCTCGCTGCATGCAGCTCGAATTCCCCGCTCACCCCCCGTCCCGAGGGTTCGATTTCTCACGGATTCGTCAAATTAAAAAAGGCCACCCAAAGGTGGCCTTTTTTAATTTGGTGGAGCCGGGGGGAATCGAACCCCCGTCCGCAAGCCCTCCACAGACAGTTCTACATACTTAGCCTTGTTGTTTGATTTAACCGGAGCAACACCAACAGACAAGCGGTACTCAAGCGAGTTACCTTGGATTTAATATTGTATTAAGTAACCCAATACAATACGAGTCTCTCTTTATGACGCTGCTGTGGTTGCCCACCCGACCGAGAGACCCTTCGGTGCAGCGTCCAACCGGGATTAAGCGGCTAGAGCGTAAGTTTCGTCGTTTGCGACTATACTTGTTCTAGTTTATTTACGAGGTGACTAGTCCTCGGTATGCCCTGCACTGCTTTGTAACCCACGTCGAAGCCATGTCGGCCCCATAAACTTGTGACTTATAAAGACATTATCCCGGTTGCATAGTTCAACCGGGATTCGGATTATACGCCTCATTACCAATTAAATCCGTTCGTGGTGAGCCTGCCCTGAGCTTGTCGAAGGGTGGCGCAAAGCTCTAATCAACCTCCGTTCATGGTGAGTAGCGAAGCGTATCGAACCATGAGATATATCCCATCCTTCGATACGCCCTACATGCTACTCAGGACGAACGGTCGCTGATTGTTATGCACCCGCACGACGCGCGTTAGTGCTGATCGCTACTGCCGCTGGTGGTGGCGGTGTCATCAGCTCTGCGGTCTTTATACCTGCCGCTTGGATCGGTATTCAGTGCTTTGCCGCTGGTGCCACTGGTTTCATTGCGGTTTTTCTTGGCAGCGGCTGTGGTATCAGTATTATTGCTATTGGTATCACCCGCAGCGCTGGTGTCATCGGCTCTACGATCTTTGTATCGGCCGCTCGGATCGGTATTCAATGCCTTGCCGGTAGTGCCGGAAGTTTCATTGCGGTTTTTCTGG
>DATBQC010000355.1:0-5626 GCA_036561065.1 Methylobacter sp.
GAGTTCGACCGACTACGCCGTAGGCTCTCCAAATGCACAGGTGCCGTTTGACGCCAGTCGTAATAACTGGGGCGTATATGGAGAATGGCTGCTGCCGTTCACCAGCACGTTCGAAGCCACCTTGTCCGATCGTTACAATAGCTACGATAAGGCGCGTAGCAATGATGTATTTGCAACCTCCATCGACCCCGTCACAGGTTTGATCGACAAGCTTGGCAGTGCCGACGTTGGCAATACCTTCAGCGCCAATACTTACAAGGCGAGTTTTCGCTGGAACCCACAAGAAACGCTATTGATTCGCGGCGCGTTCGGCACGGGATTCAAGGCACCTGATTTGAGCGATCTTGCCAATCCGCTCAAATATTCGGCCCCCACTTCAGGAGGTTATGCATGTCCATTTCCTGGCTCGGTCGGATGCGTTGTCGGATCACCCACAGGGCAATACAGCGTGCTGACTGGCGGGAACGGTCTCACAGGCGATGCAGGCTTGAAACCGGAAAAATCCAACCAATGGACACTCGGTTTCCGCGTCGATCCGACGAAAGGCCTCTCGATCGGTGCCGATCTCTGGTACGTGCGCATCAGGGATCAAGTGTTGCCCACAGGTGTCACCGAAAATCAAGCATTTACAAATCCTCAGCTTTATCCTGGATTATTCATCAACCCCTATACGACGCCTACGGGAGCGCCTGGAATCGGCTTCCTCGAAGTTGCGACAAACGGTGGCGTAGCGCATTACGAGGGGCTTGATTGGGACATCAGTT
This sequence comes from Methylobacter sp., assembly GCA_036561065.1. Classification (GTDB taxonomy): domain Bacteria; phylum Pseudomonadota; class Gammaproteobacteria; order Methylococcales; family Methylomonadaceae; genus Methylobacter_A. The sequence continues at coordinate 765 of DATBQC010000355.1, forward strand.
ACCAGGCCAAAACGCCAATAGGAAATCTGTCGAGCACGTGGACCGGCACCTATATGCTCAAGCAGGATTACACGTTGGTTCCCGGTGGCCCGGTCCAAAGCGATCTGGGCATTTTCGGGTCGGATCTCAACGTCGTGTACCGCACGCAGATGCGCTTGCAGTTGGCGCTGCAAACCGGCGCTTTCACGAACACTGTGACAGCCAACTTCAAATCCGGTTACCTGGATGAGCAATTCGTGGCAAAGGGTTCTTCTGTATTCCTGGCGAGCGATCCAGGATTGACGACGCCAGTGGCATTTCCCGGATTGGAAGTTGGTTCGTACACGACTTTTGACATTCAGAGCAAGTATCAGTACAACAAGGCATTTACCATCACCGGCGGCATAAAGAATCTATTCGACCGGGATCCTCCCCTGTCGCTTCAGGCGGCCGGCGGCGGAAACTATGCTGGCTATGACGGCCGTTACTATGATCCGCTCGGACGTACCTTCTATGTAAATGGGGTATACAAGTTCTGACGAAGATAATGTCTGCGAACGGACACTTGATAGAGAAACGCCGGCTTTGAATAGGGGGGCGGCAAATGCCGCCCCCTCGCAAGAAATCGGTACAAGATAAGTTTGACGTTTTTTTCGTCCTGCCACCCGTTTTTGGCAAGTATTTGCCATCAGACCAATCGCGTAGGCGGAAAACATGCCGGTGGAATCCTGCTCACCGTCTGCGTCAGTTCATTTTGATAGAGGTTCCGCGCCGGCATCACTTGGTCTCTGTGCTCATATTTCATTAGTCTTTGAGATCGTATTTTTTGAATCCGATTGTTGAGCATCGGCCAGCTCCGCTGGTTTGTATGTTCGCAAAATGTCATTTCCTCTTGAGACTGACAGAATCTTTCGTCGTGGGGATACTAATCCACCGCCCTTATGTATCTCTGCACGATATTATGCATCACACAACATTACACAATTAAGACAGCAACGCAATGGACAAACAAGATGGCGTCAAGAATAAAGCAGCTTGGTTTTCAGGCGGTCAGAGCATTGCCCAACACATGAATAAAATTGGAAAAATTAACTCTGTTTGTACCGAACCGACACTTTTCAGAGTTCATGAGATGTTTGCCGCTACACGAGGGGGCAATATGCCGCCTCAAAAGCTGATTGAGTTTCTTTCCAATGTCGAGGATGCACAAAATCATGCCGATTGACGGAAAGACTGCAACCGGTAGTCGCAGTGCGCATATAGAGGTATGGCGCGACGTGATGGTTCCGATGCGGGACGGTATTATGCTTGCCTCCGACATTTATCTCCCCCCCGGCGGTGTAGAAAAGCCCGGCGGATTTCCGGTGATCCTTGAGCGCACGCCTTACGACAAAAATGCGCCCAGCCGTTCCGAGCTGCAAGCGGGAACCACCGAACCCATGGAACGGGAAGCGGTGGCAGAATATTTTGTGCGTCATGGCTACGCAGTTATATATCAGGATTGTCGAGGTCGATATAATTCCGAAGGCATCTTCACGAAATACGTGAACGAGAGTGCCGACGGCTATGATACCTGTGCATGGATTGTTGCGCAGCCTTGGTGCAACGGGAGGATCGGTACTAAAGGATTATCCTATGCTGCGCATACCCAAGCTGCGCTCGCGAGCTTGAATGCGCCGGGCGTGTGTGCCATGTTTTTGGATTCCGGTGGCTTCTCGAACGCTTACCAAGGTGGCATAAGGCAGGGAGGCGCTTTTGAATTGAAGCAAGTCACATGGGCAGTCAAGGCGGCGGTGGAGAGCCCGACTGTGGTAGCGCATCCGGAAGCGCTCGCTGCGCTGAGCGCGATCGACATTGCCGAATGGATGGAGCGTGTCCTCGACTGGCGGCCGGGATACTCGCCGTTGAGCGCAGCGCCAGATTATGAAAAATACCTGTTCGACCAATGGAGGCATGGGAACTTCGACGAGTACTGGCGCCAGCCCGGCTTGTATGCGAAAGGGTACTATCATGACTTCCCCGCTGCGGCGACGGTACATATGTCATCCTGGTACGACGCATATTCGCGCACCGCGACTGACAACTACATCGGCCTCAAGAAATTGAATCGCAATCCCACATGCCTGATACTCGGACCGTGGACACATGGCAACCGCTCGTTCACCTACTCCGGTGACGTAGATTTCGGGCCGGCGGCTGCCTTGGAGAATAGTCTCGCCATCGACTTCCTCTCTTTGCGCCTACAATGGTTTGATATATGGTTAAAAAATGCAACCCGGCAAGCGAACGATGCAGCGGTCCATTTATTTGTCATGGGGGGCGGTAGCGGGCGCAAAAATGCTGATGGTCGTTTGGAGCATGGCGGAAGTTGGCGTGTTGAACGCGATTGGCCGCTTCCCGACACACGCTGGACGCCATATTATCTTCACAAAGACGGATTGCTTTCCCAGGAGAGCGCGGACCAAGGCGAGGGATCACGCACGTACAGACACGATCCTCGCAATCCGGTTCCGACGATTGGCGGAGCAATCACTTCCGCCGAGCCTTTGATGTACGGCGGCGCATTCGATCAGTGCGAAGGCCCCAAAGTATTTGGTGCTCAAATGCCATACCTTGCATTAGCGGAGCGTCCCGACGTTTTGGTATTTCAGACATTGCCGCTGCAGGAAGATGTGGAAATTACTGGACCGGTCACCGCCAAGTTCTGGGTCTCCTCTGACTGCCAGGACACGGATTTCAATTTTAAGCTGATAGACGTCTACCCGCCAAATGAAGATTACCCACACGGTTTCGCGATGAATTTGACTGACGGCGTGTTGCGCGCGCGTTACCGCGAGTCATGGGAAAATCCGACATTGATGGAGCCAGGCAAAATCTATCAAATTCGAATTGATGCATTCCCGACCAGCAACCTCGTCAAACGGGGACATCGAATTCGAATCGACGTTTCAAGCAGTAACTTTCCACGATTCGATATCAATCCGAATACCGGGGAACCGGAAGGCAGCACGATCAATTGCAAAATCGCTACCAACACGATTCACCTCGATGCCACGCACGCATCGCATGTGATTTTGCCCATTATTTCACGTTGCGAAAACTGATGGTGTCCGCGCCATGAACAACCAGGATAAGATCGTTTCAGATTTAATGGATTCATTCAACGCATGAAAGAGGGCAGATAATTCAATGGAGAGCATCCCTATCAAGGCGCGAAGCGAGTCCGATGTCGCATCAACACCCGCGCGGTCTGTCGCCAAGCCGGTCATAAGTCGTTGGGCCATTGCTGCCGCCGTCACAGGCAATGCGATTGAGTTCTTCGATTTTCTGACCTATTCGTTTTACGCGGTCTATATTGGACGCGCGTTTTTCCCCGCCGGCAGCGCGCTCTTCAGTCTCTTGCTGTCGCTGGCGACTTTCGGTGTGGGCTTCGTCACTCGCCCTCTTGGAGGGTTTGTAATTGGCGCGTTCGCCGATCGTGCCGGGCGCCGCCCTGCATTGATGCTGACTATCAGCCTCATGACCATTGGCACGATGGGGGTGGCGCTTACACCGTCGTACGCCAGAATCGGGATGGCTGCGCCGATCATTCTGGTTCTTGCCCGATTGGTGCAGGGCCTGGCGCTGGGTGGCGAGGTCGGTCCATCCACAGCACTGTTGCTGGAAGCAGCCCCTGCAGGCAGAGGCGGAGCATACGTCAGTTGGCAAGGTGCCAGTCAGGGCATCGCAAGTTTAGTGGCAGGTTTGGCAGGATTGACGCTTGCTCTTGTGCTGGACGAAGACCAACTGTCGGCGTGGGGCTGGCGCCTTCCATTTCTTTTCGGATTGCTGATCGTTCCAGTCGGATTGTATATTCGCCGCAGCCTGCCCGAAACACTGGAAGCGCCCAGCAAGGAGAAGAAAGAGATCGGTGCTGTGCGCCTAATCTGGCGGCATCATCAGCAAGCGCTCTGGCTTGGTCTGACCATCGTCATGTGTCAGACAATATCGGCTTACGTCAGCAGTTACATGACGACTTACGCATTGACTGCTCTCGGAATGTCGTCTTCCAAAGCCATGCTTGCCACTGTGGTACAGGGGGGGGCAGCAGTTGTGGGCGCGTTGCTCGGCGGTCGTCTGTCCGACCGATTCGGTCGCAAGCCTCTGATGATTATTCCACGGGCTCTGCTGTTGCTGGCAATTTTTCCGGCGTTTCAATTTTTGACGGAAATCAGAACGGTATGGGCATTGACTTCGGTGACGGCAATGCTTACGCTGTTGACTTCGGTAGGAACCGCTGCGTCGATGGTTGCGATGGTCGAAATATTTCCCAATGCAGTGCGCAGTTCCGGGATGTCCATAACAAACGCCGTCTCGGTGAGCTTGTTTGGCGGTACTACACAATTCGTTATTGCGTGGCTCATTGGAACAACTGGCAATAACATGTCACCGGCTTACTACGTTATCGTGTCCAGCATGATCGGTATCTGGGCGATGTACAAGCTTCCTGAGACACGTAAAAAATAGAGGTCTCGAACGATACGACGACTGGAACTGAGCCAAACGGTCTTGCTTTCCAGCGTGGTCGCGCGACCTGATTGTTAGAATTTCACGTAAATCGATGGCCCGAATACAAACTATTCGGGCCTCGTTCAGCAGCGCGACCGTGCTGCTGGCCGCGTGGCTGTCGTTTGAGAATGTTACAACGGCTCGCCCGCGCACCTCACTTGTCGCTTGTGCTGTGTAACGTGGCACTGAGCAGCACAAAGGCAGCGAAGGGAATCAAGACCCCTACCCTGAGCTCATCTGCATAGGTTATATCTGGGAGGTAGTGTGTGGACGCGCCACCATCCAGATTTTGTCGCACCATAACTGACGGCAAGCCTAAAGCATGGAAGTATGGA
>DATBQC010000356.1:0-8364 GCA_036561065.1 Methylobacter sp.
AAAACACGCGCGGAATACGTTGAGATTTCCGACGATGATTACCGGCGTTTGATGGAGCAACTGTTTGTTGAAAAATTCCCGCTGATGGTGGAGAAATCGTTGTTGGGCAAAACGCGCCTGATCGGCAGTCAAGCCGATTCCAGCACAGACAAGTTTTACGCAGTCGCCAAGGAGAAGCTGTCAGCCATCATCCAGCCGGAACCCCAGAGGCTGAAAGATCTGGCCGCCCAAAGAGCGCAAGCGATTGCCAAATATATCGTGCAAAAAGGCGGCATTGCCAATGACCGGGTATATATACTGGATACGGTGATCGACCCGAAAAGGGAGAACACCGAGATTGTCAGCATCCTGTCATTGAGAGTGGATTAACATACTCAATAGTTAATAGGGTTGTGCAATGCAACTGCCCCCTCTCCTGCTGGAGAGGGTTGGGGTGAGGAGACTTTAAAAACCGAGCTGAAGTGTAAACAGCATACAAAGATTCCGATGTCGAGACTGCTGCAAGGATTTCAATGGTTGTCAGGGCCAAATCAAAGCATTTGATAACAGGCTATACTAAATTTGAAGTTGTGATCGTAAGCCTACTTTCTCGCTGCACTATCCGGTTTTTCTTGCCTCCCTTATAACCTTGGTTTTATAGACGATTACCCAACCTGTGAGGTTTTCATATTGGCCCATAATTTAACGTCGTTCCACCCAAAGGACTTCCATGCCTGAACAACCCCATCCCTATGATCCAATTATCCCTGTTTCGGAAGATTCTTCTGTGGCAGTTTGGCTGACCAGCGCCGACCAAAGTTTTTTGTTTGAACGGCAGACAGCTGACCTTCACTTTGCCGATAACGCCAATGGAACCTCGGTGATAACGGTGAATAGCGAGCAGAAGTATCAGGTCATGGAGGGCTTCGGGTTTTCCTTGACCGGCGGCAGCGCCATGCTGATCAGTCGCTTGCCCGCCCCTGAAAGGATCGCCTTGTTGCAGGAATTGTTCTTGCCCGATGGCGACGGCATCGGCGTTAGTTTTCTGCGTCTGAGCATCGGCGCGTCGGATCTGAGTGAGCGCTGCTTTACCTATAACGACAGGCCGGATGGACAATCGGACTTCGAACTGATCCATTTCGACATTGAAGCAGGCGACCTTGAAGTCATCCCCCTATTACAGGAAATTTTGGCTATCAACCCCGAAATCAAGATCATGGCCACGGCGTGGTCGGCACCGACTTGGATGAAGACCAACCAAAGTTTCACTGGTGGCAAACTGAAGCCGGATTGCTACGCTGTTTACGCCGCTTACTTGGTCAAATACCTGCAAGCGATGAGGGAGCAGGACATCACCGTCCATGCCATAACCCCGCAGAACGAGCCATTGAACCAAAAAAACGAACCCAGCATGATCATGGAAGCGGGCGAGCAAGCCGAATTCATCAAAAATCATCTGGGACCGGCTTTGTCGGCAGCCGGATTAGCCGATGTGGAACTGTTTTGCTGGGACCACAATTGCGATGTCCCGGAGTATCCTTTGGAAGTCTTCGCCGATGCCGAAGCGCGCCACTATCTAAGCGGATCTGCCTGGCATCTATACGGAGGCGACATTTCGGCCCTTTCCGAAGTGCATCAGCTTTACCCGGAAATGAAACTGTATTTCACCGAGCAGTGGGTAGGCTCGGACGGTCAGTTTGGCGGGGATTTAATGTGGCACGTGAAAAATGTGCTGATCGGTTCCCTACGCAACTGGAGCCGGATCGTGCTTGAATGGAACCTAGCCTCCGACCCGTTTTGCTGCCCCCATACGCCCGGCGGCGAAGCTCGCTGTGTCGGCGCTTTGACCCTAGGCGAAGATGTTGTCCGCAACGTTGCCTACTATGTGATCGCCCATGCCGCGAAATTCGTCCGCCCCGGCTCGGTGAGGATTTATTCCGATGAACAAGCTTCCTTGCCGAATGTGGCTTTTCTGACGCCCGAGGGCTACATCGTTCTGATTGTGGTCAATGATGGGGATGTATCACGATCCTTTGCTATCCACTTTCAAGAGAAAAATGCAGTTGCCACTCTGCCCGCAAGCACGGTGGCAACTTATGTCTGGCGGGCGGCGTAAAGTTTCTACTACTACCTTAAGCTGGGACACAGTCTGAGGTTAAGCCGTTCGTGGTGAGCTTGTCGAACCATGAGCGGCTTAACCGTCTTAAGCTGGTAAATCGTAGGCCGGAATAAGACCATCGAAGCGCGAAGTGGCGTTGCCTACATGGATGTAGGTAAGGGGCGTGAGCAGGAGCGGAAGCTTTTCCGGCAGATTCGGGTGGTGCTTGTCGGAAACGCCAATTTTCGCTACCACTAGAACCGGCTTATTTTGGCCTACGGGAGTTTATTCATAATGCGCCACATCCGTAGCACACGAACAACCTTTTCCTTGGCGTGTACTTCATAAACGAGACGGTGTTGAATATTGATTCGTCGTGAATAGGCGCCGGTAAGATCTCCGACCAGCTTTTCATACGGCGGCGGATTCTGTAAGGGGTCATTGGCAAGAATTGCCAATATCGCTTGAGCCTTTTGCTTTAGCCCGCCTGCCGCCAGTTTCTTCGCATCTTTAACTGCTTGCTTGGCATAAACGATCTCCCAGTTCACCAATCAAGTTCCTTAGCGCTTTCCGTCAGAGGTTCAGCCATACCCTCTTTAATGGACTCCCGCATACCCGGCACGGATAGGAGGTAAAGCGTTTCTTGAATGGCGCTCCAGTCTTCTGAAGAAATCAGGACTGCACTACCGCGCTTGCCTGAAATGAGGATAGGTTCATGAGACTCCGCTGCTTCATCGATAAGCCGATAGAGATTTGCGCGTGCTTCGCTAGCGTTAAGTGTTTGCATGACTGTTTCCTCTAAAATAGGAAATAAAAGGTACGCTTTAACGTACGTTATGTCAACGCACTAGAGAGTTCTGCTGGGGCGTTGATAGCGGCAGCCCATTCGTGCGACAGCAAGCCGAGGCGGACGTATGTGTGGAACGAAGAATACGGCCAGTCGGCAACGCATTGAGTCAACCCATGTTTTACCGGATTCCAGTGGACATAATCGACATGCCTTTGAAAATCAGTGCCATCGCGAATCATACGTTACCAAACCTGTCCTGAGTCTGTCGAAGGAGTCGCTGTTGCCAAAGCCGATATTCACCGCGGTTGTCGGGAGTTAACGGCATTCCCGACAGCCGCAGTTCGTGGGTAAAGTTGGATTTGATCGCCCGCCAGCGCCCCGAGTAATCGGCATCGCCGTCAGGCAACGTCCAAACAGCATGCAAGTGATCCGGCAAAATAACAATGGCGTCGATAGTGAAAGGCCGTTCCGCCCGCACCGTGCGAAATGTGTTTCGCAGTAGCCCAACGTGTCGCACCAGCAAATCGGAACAACGAGTAGCAGGACGGGGCATGTTGCCCCGTCCTGCTCGAGAAAACCGCATGTCCGGTGGTGTGGGAGGAATGACGGGGGGCAATCCCGTCATCTCCACCCGATCAGCGTTAAGCGCATCTAATCGTGTTGACGGTTCAATTGCATGCGTCCAAGTAAAGCATAGCGATTGCAAAGTCGCTTTCGTCATCGGGGTTTTTCATCATCGCGGATTTTAAAATTGTTAATTTGTCTTCCGTCGGTTTGAGGCGTTTGTTAATGGCATCAAGTTCGGGGCCTAAGGCTTGTAATTTGGCTTGATCGTGATGCTGATGGGCTATCAGAAGTTCCTTCTTGATTTTTATTTTTTGGCATTGCTCCAGGTGCGATTGCTTCAACAAATCAATGGCGGCTTCCACCTCCGCGCTGTTGGCGGCAACAGATGCAGAGAAAAAAATTCCAACGGCGACGGCCAAAGTAAAAAACAACTGTTTGAGCAACACAGCCTTCTTGTGAAACACAGGATATTGCAAATTTTTACTGTGTTGAAAAACAAACACTTTAGGTTCGGCATTTTTATCTTTCATAATGGTTTCCTTGCTTCAACATTAAAGCTGAGTTGAGCAGCTTGTCTGCTCAAACGAAACTTATGCCCTTTGGGTATAAGGATTTTTTTCATGATCACCTGCCCAAACTGGCTAGTGGCTAACGATGATGACTTGCCCGCTAGGAGCGATGCACTTTACCACGGCAATTATGGACTTTTAAAATTAAGAAAACTGCCGCTGCTTTCTAAATCAAAACTTTCATTAAGTTCCGCATCCTTTTCAACTGGGCGTGGCGAATTGTATTCGCCCATGTCGGTTTTAACCCCATTTGGATGCAAAATCAACACGGCGACTTGCTGCTGATAGAGTCCATAGAATGGGCTGACAACAGATCGCGTAGCTTCAAAGTCCCGGATTCTGCTTTGCCCCTCCAAGCTGTCACTATGCAAACTCCAGTTTATAGTCTTCTTGTTGCGTAGCCAGACTTACATACCCAGGTGGATAGTTTCCTAACGTGATAGCCCGGAGGGGGAAGCCATTCAGCGATCTCTACGTTTACGGTTTCAGTAATTTTATTTTTCCTCAGGGACGTGCAGGCGAACATGACAACATTTTTCGCTCTTGCGGGATCTTTGAGAGCAATTTTTAATGTAACAATCGGGTCAGTATCGTCATATCCAAGTTGCCCCTCGTTTTGGCTTTCGCCCCAAACATAATCAGCGATTTTGTCCACTGCTTCATCCCAGTCAGTTCCGGGTTTACAGTTCGAAAGACCGTGGGAGTCGGCGTAGCTTTTCATAAGTTTATTATAGGCTTTCGCGAATACTGAGGCTTTGTTGTTCAGCTCACCATGTTCTAGGGAACGTGGCATGTCGGTTGTGCCTTCTATTCGATCCAACTGGAACTTAGCAGCGTAACATCGTATGTAGTTCAGACTTCCTACTTCATTAATCTCGCTTGAGTACCCCAAGACTTCGAAAAAGCGAAACCGTCTTTTCGCAATATCTTCTCGATAGTAAGTCTCGGGATTAGCAGCCTTGAGCCACCGCATGCCCTCTAGTTTGTCGGCCACCGTAGGGCTGGTAGCTGACGTTTGTGCTGTGACAATTGGACTATTAAGAAAGTTGGCGGTCAGGATGAGCGTTATGAGAAATTTCATCACTCTAGCACCACATCCACCCGCCGGAATTGGCCTTGGCGCAACGCTTCTGCAACTTGCCCCTCCAAATACAAACCTTCCACAGTCTGCATGTTGCCGTCCCGCCCATGCAACTGGTAGCGGCAAGGCCTAACGGCAGCATCGCCGAAGGTGTCTTGGCGCTTGGGGTTGATATAGACCAGCAAGGTTGTCCCCAATAAAGCGCAGGCCGCGCTGCCCGCTGGCAATGTTTCTTCAAAACCGAACGGATTAGCGGATTGCTCGTTCGTTGAGAAAAATGTCTTCGACAGGACGGGCGCGGGCCTGAACAGCAACCTCCCTTCCTCGAACACAAAGGGAGCAGCCCCTAGGAAAAGATGCGTCCAAAGATGCAAAAATTCCACCGTCGAACCAGAAAGACGGGCTACGCAGCCCCGTCCGTGTTGCCGGGGATCGACAGCGAAACCGCTGCTGACCAGGAAGCTGGAGTTTTCGACCGGGTTGCGTCCGTATTCCATCGGGTCACGGAAAGCCACCAGCAGCTGTTCGATTTGGTCGTAAAACTCCTCGATTAACCCGGCCCGAACCATCTCCAGCACGAACTTGTAATGCATGTGCAAGAAGATGGAGCCGTTCTCCAGCCAGCCGTAGTTGAAAACCCCGATCCGCCCCAAGTCCAGCGCATTTTCACCCAGCGGCTCATTCACGCGGTACATGCCCAACTTCTTGTCGAACAGTTCGGAGCTACGCGCCGTATCGTATAACCGTCGGACTTCCTCTGGTTCGACGATGCGCAGGGCATGGACGAAACCTTCCAGAAACAGCGGTATCGTTTTTTGCTTGAAGCGGGTTACAACTGCCTTGCCGTCCGCGATTTCTTGATACTGCTCGGCCTCATAGGAGAAATAGGTGACGATACCTTCCTGCGTCCGCGCTTTGTCGATCGCGGCATCCAGATAGTTCGAAACCGTCGCCAGGAAGTTTTGCACCGCTGCAACAGAGAGAGCGTGTTCTGCACCCTCAAAACCCATGAACACCTTTCCCCGATAGGCTTCTTTTTGGGCTCCGCTTTCCTGCCAGAATAACTCGGGCGTCAGGTTGGGGCGATTTAACAGCGCTTCCAATCCGGCGATAAAGTCCGCCAGTTCCGCCGGAAGCGAAAATACGCCATCGACATCGGCCAGGGCTTTCAAGGTAAAGTCCGTCAAGCGCTTGAGCTCAATGGTTTCATTCACCGAAGAGCCGAAAATGCCGGGCAAACCGTTCAACGCATCGCACCAGCCTGGGCGGTCCGCCTCCATTTCTATGCCTACGCCGAACGGGTCCAGGGTAGCCAGCTTATTGGCGACCAGGGTCAGGATTTTTGCTAGCAACGTGGTGTAAATGATCTCGCCGTGACCGCCTTGCGCGCGGGCTTGGTGGCGGCGACGGGGTCGGGAGTTGATCAGGGATTCTTTCTCAGGGCTGCCCTGCACCGCGCCGTATTGGCGAACGCCGTTGGGCGTCACCACGTATTTTTGGCTGCGCGGGACGACAAAATGAGCGGAATCGAAGAAAGTATAGGTTTTTTCCTTGAACAAGCCGGGCAACCGATCCGGGAAAATAGCTTGATAGCTAATCAGCAAGTCCACCAAATAAGTCCAGTGATCCGACCAATAGCCCCGGTCGAATTCGGCATCCTCTACTTCCTGTGCTTGCGCCAGGATTTCCTTGATGATCGGTTCCGGGTTTTCCGCGCTTTGAAGCACTTGCCATAGTTCTGCGTATTTAAACTCGCGGGACAGCAGTTGTTCGAGGCCTGCAAACCGGGTGAAATAATGCGCAAGAGTTAGTGGAGCGTCCACGACAAAACGTGAGTTCCGCAACGAACAGGGATTGCAGCCGTCCGTCTGAATCAGGTTGAAGAAATAGCGGATGTTTTTGCTATCCAGCGCAGGATCGAAGAATAAGTCCATTCGGCGGTTTTGCAACACATCGCGGAAGTCGCCGTTTCCCTCGGAAAACGGTGTGTCCTGCAACAGAAAGTCGTTGTAATCCCTTTCCAAGTCGCCATGCTTGCGGCCGAACAAATACAATTGCGCACCTCCCGGCACTTCCCTGGGAAACCCGCCGCGCAAACCGTTGTCGAGATAGCATTGCCGGGCATGGCCATCGAACAGCGGCTTGGCCGTCGCGGTAAAGATCCGTTGCGTGATGCCTTCGATCAACCGCCGGTTCACCTCTCGTTTGGCCTCGAAATAGCCCTCCTTATCTGCCTCTGTTATGAATTGCTCAAATACTTGCTGCGACTGGGCATGACCGTAAAAGCCGTAAAAGACCTGGCTTTGTCCGGGCTGGAGTTCTAAGGTCAACGCCTGGAAAGCCGACGGCGTTTGGTTGCCCGACACCTGATTATCGAAATCCAGACTATCGTTGGCAAAGAACCGTTCCGGCCTGGAAAAATCCCCGGCCAAGCCGAAAATCCTTTCCGCGTCGACTAGCACGCGGGTGCGTCCGCCGTTCAAAAAACCGGCGAAGAAATTGCAGGCTATCACAGGCTCCACTTGCGGCGAGTCCGTAGGCCATACTTTCAGCCGATAAAACGGCAAATTTTCCTCGACTCCCTCGACGCGCATGAAGGCTTCCGAGGTTCGGCTCATGAACTTGAGTATCCATTGGTTCATGCCGAAGGGAAGCACTTGCGGCAAACCGTCGACGATCTCTATTTTTTTGGTTTGCCCGGAGGTATTAACGATCTCGACCCGCCGCAGCAAACCGGCCACGGGTGCTTCGGGCAAGGTGAACATATCTGCTCGGATGCTGAATCCCAACTGCGGATTGATCTCTTCCACGCCGACCTCATGAGGAGTGACATAAAGGCGTTGCTTGACCTCCGGCCCGGCCCCGCGCTGGAAAGGCTCGTAGTTTAGGGTTTGATCGCCATCGGTAATCTTGAGGAAAGTACGAAACCCCCGAGCTGGCGTGAGTTGATAAGCCTTGTCGGCAGGAAAAAACTCCAAAAAGGCGCCGTCTTTGTTGCGCACCCCAAAACTGGCTACACCCTGCCCCCGGTTAACATAAAATGCCCAAGCAGGGCGACCCATGACACCAGCGATACCGGGCAAAAAACTGGCGAAAGGAGCAAGGTCGTTATACTGCTCAATGACGAAGCGATTACCGCCATCTAAGGCATAGTAGTTTTGGTTCATGGGGTTATACCTTTTTATTATGATATTGGGTCGGCGGTTTTGAGCGTAAATCAACGCCTAAATTTACGTTCAATTTGTCTGGGTAAACGTAATCACTATCAACCAAAAGTAGA
>DATBQC010000357.1:0-10582 GCA_036561065.1 Methylobacter sp.
GGTAGTCAATCAATTTCAGCTGATTTGATTTTTACGTTATGCTATAGCCTATGAACAATACACATTTAACCCAAACCCGCTTCAGCAATCTTGAATTGTCTGATTCCATCTTACGCAGCTTAAAAGACGCCGGCTTTGATCACTGCACCCCGATCCAAAGACAAGCCTTACCCTTATCGTTGCGGGGCATGGATATTGCGGGACAAGCTCAAACCGGAACCGGCAAAACCGCCGCTTTTTTGTTGGCTACTTTTCAGTATCTGATTAATGATGCCGAGGACGATGCGGAAGTACAAGTCGACGACATGGATGACTTGGATGCAGAAAAACCGGCAATCAAAGCCGTTACCAAAAGTAAACAAATCAAATATCCCAGAGCCATTATACTTGCCCCAACCCGCGAGTTAGCCATTCAGATCCACAAGGATGCGTTGCAACTGGGCAAGCATCTTAATCTTAAAATGGCGCTGATCTATGGCGGCACCGATTACCAAAAACAACTGGACAGCATCAAGTCCAATGTCGATATTATCATCGGCACGCCCGGCCGCATCATCGACTTTTACCGGCAGAATGCGTTCACTCTGGATCATGTAAAAGTCACAGTGATGGACGAAGCCGACCGTATGTTCGATTTGGGCTTTATCAAAGACATCCGCTTTTTATTGCGGCGCATGCCACCGCCTGATCAGCGCTTGAATATGCTGTTCTCGGCGACGTTATCCTACAAAGTGACCGAACTGGCTTACGAGCATATGAACAATCCGGTGTTGATTCGTATCGAAACCGAGGAAGTCACCTCCAAATCCATCCAGCAAAGCGCTTATTGCCCCTCGAATGAACAAAAAATTCCTTTATTGGTCGGCATATTGAACCAACACAAGCCGCAACGCAGCATTATTTTCGTTAACACCAAACGCTGCGCCGAACGTCTCGATGATACCCTGAACGCCAACGGCTACAAAACTGCCGCGCTGAGCGGTGATGTGCCGCAGGACAAACGTCAGCGCCTGCTGGCCGATTTCCAGGAAAACAAAATTACCCTGCTGATTGCAACCGATGTAGCGGCCCGCGGTCTGCATATTGCCGATGTTTCCCATGTATTCAATTACGATTTGCCACAGGATGTCGAAGATTATGTGCATCGAATCGGCCGCACCGCGCGCTTTGGCGCCAGCGGTGTCGCGATCAGTTTTATCTGCGAACAATACGCCTATTCAATGCCGGATATCGAAGAGTACATAGGCCAAAAGATTCCGGTTGAAGCCATCACTGCCGACCTTTTGGCCGACATTGTAAAGCCGGAAAGAAGGCCTGAAAAAGTTAAAACCGAGTATCAGGGCAAACGTCCTCATCAAGACAAAAACTGGAAACCTAAAGCCCAGCCATCAACTCCCGAAAATCCTCAATAGCGGGATAGGCGGTTATTAGTTTTTTCGGCAGCTTGGTATCGGGCCTGCTGACCGAAATTAAATGGGCAATGCCGAACTGTTTGGCTGAATCCAGCACCGCCAGGCTGTCATCAATCAACAGCGCGGTTTGCTTTTCAAACGGGACGCGCTGTTGCAGCAAGCGCCAAAATTCGGCATGTTCCTTCGGAAAGCCTAAATCATGGGAGCTGATAATGCCGTCGAAAAATTCCTGCAAGCAGGTTTTTTCCATCTTAAGACCCAGGCTGCCCCGATGCGCATTGGTCACTAAATACACCTTCTTCGGCGACTGATGCGCTTTTTCCAGGAACTCCGTAACATGCGGCAATACGGCAATCAACCCGGAGATTTCCGCTTTCAACCCGGCAATATCCAGCTCCAAAACATCGCTCCAGTAATCCAGGCAATACCATTCCAGCTTTCCCTCCATGCGTTTAAAGCGCGGTTCCATCTGCTGCTTGGCGGCGTCTATCGACAAGCCCTGTTTTTCCGCGAACTTGAGTGGCACAAACTCCTTCCAGAAATGGTTATCGAAATTCAAATCCAGCAGTGTTCCATCCATATCCAGCAAAACAGTATCAACTTTATTCCAATCGATCATCAGAGTGCGTTATATTTGCAAAAAAAGACTTCATAAAATAGCACAATGGCCAAAAAACCAATCATCCTTAACAAAACAACCATCGCAACCAGCCGATTATTCCGCATCGAATCGCTGGATATTGAGTTCAGCAATGGCGAACTGCGCAATTACGAACGCCTGGCCCGCGGCCACTCGGGTGGCGCGGTGCTGATTGTGCCGATGCTGGATGCGGAAACGGTATTGTTGATCAGGGAATATTCCGCCGGTGTGCATCGCTATGAACTGGGCCTGCCCAAGGGCAAGACCGACGCCGGTGAATCCTTTCTGGATGCCGCAAACCGGGAGCTTAAAGAGGAAGTCGGTTATGGAGCCAAAAGCCTGCATCATTTGAGCTCTTTTTCGATCGCGCCGTCTTATCTGGAACACATGACCGAGATTGTGATCGCCCAGGATTTGTATGAAGAAAAACTGGAGGGCGATGAACCGGAAGAGCTGGAAGTAATTCCGTGGAAATTAAGCAACATCAATGAATTGCTGGCTACCGGCGAATGTACCGAAGCCCGTTCAATTGCCGCGCTGTTTATGGCGGTGGAGTATTTTAAATCGTTGTAGGGGCAATCCCTTGTGGTTGCCCTAGTCACGTAGGCCGGAATAAGCCTGTTCGAGCGATAGCGAGAACTTCCGTTTCCGGCAAGATACCACCCAAATTCGCCGGAAACGCCACCTCGCGCTTCGCGCTTGGATGGCCTTATTCCGGCCTACATCACAAATCACAACCGATAAAGCGGTTCCAGTTTGTCATCGTCGGTAGCTACTATTTTTTCTCGGGCTTTATTTTCCACAAACGCCTGATACAGTTTTTTACCCTGCCATTGCTCGACTGCCTTGCCATACAAAACTTGGTTCAAAAGCAGGATTTCGTCCCTTAATCTTGCGTCACTTAGCTCGGCGATAGCGCCGAGGCTCACCGCACCATACCTTTGCCGCCCCCAAGCCAACAAGGCATCCTTCACAGCTGCGGCATTATTATCCGCGCAGGCTTTTTTCAGGCTTTTTACGCTGTCCTCCAAACGAATTTCCCGCTCGGTTTTTTCCACAACCGGTTTTTTCGCCGGACGTTTAATCAGGAAATAGACCACCGTCATCAGCCAACCTGACCCTAGAAACACCGAAACCCATAGCCAGATATTTTGCTGTTGCGGCTGGCTGGCAATCGGCGTGGCCACTTCAACTTTTTGCGGTTGTTGCACAGGAACCGGAGCTACGGGAGCAGCCATGTCTGGCTGTGTTCCTGCCGCCTCAAGCGCCGTGATCGTGGTTTCGGGGATTTTGGCGATTTCCATTTTCTGGCTTTGGCTGTTGAACCAGGGAATTTCTATCGCCGGTAATTTATAGAATCCGGCTTTCGACGGGATGATGGCTATTTTTTCTTCTCTAAACGCAATCAGGCCTTCCGGTTTTTTCTGTTCCTGCAATACCGGCTGGTCTGGATAGGTTTTCAGCTGATCATCAATCCCTTCGGCACCGCTCAGGACGGGCTTTCCTGTATTCAACTCCGGCAGCTGGCCGACTGTCGTACCTTTTGCCAACAACGTCAAAGTCCGAGTCAACGGTTCGCCCACTTTCATTTGCTGGTTATCACCCGACCATTCTTCCTTTAAAACCAGCTGTTCCGCTGAAAGCCAATGCTTGCCGGTAAAAGTTGCCGGAGCGGGTTTCACGTCCAGCGTCACCGATTTGGATGAAATCTTCCTGGTCCGGGTCGTCTGGGAGTTAAAAAAGCCGTTAAAATTCGGACGGCTGCTAGCCACGACTTCTGCCGTTAATGCCAGCGGTTTGATCGTTATGGTGCCGCTTTTCTGCGGGAAAATCGCATACTTACGTTCGGTAACCAGGTAATTCACGCCATTGATCTGGGTATTGTAATTACTGTCGTCGCCCAGTTTTTCAATCACCGCATCGCCCAGCTCCGGTTCATTCAAAGCGGCCTGAGCGATTTCGACTCGCCTGTATAAGCGCACGGTGTAGAGAACTTGGGACTGCACATAAGGGCTTTGCGGGTTTGCCTCAACCTCCAGAAACAAATCTTCGTCGGTATCGACGGCTTTATTGGCCGTCGCCTGAGTAACCAATATGCTTGCAGGCTGACTCACATCATCGCCAAACTTTACCGCCGGAACAACCAAACTGCCGGGATGCTTTGCCATCGCGTTCAGCGTCCACTGTACGGTCTTGCTCGATTTCCCATTAATCCATGATGAATTGCTGCTCTGGCTTTGGCCAAGTATCTCGAAATCCTGTTCCAGTGGACTGAAATCCGGGTCATTATCCGGCGTGTCGTTGGCGGTAAAAATAATCTGGAAAGATTCATCCAGGCTGACCGGGTTGCGATCGAACGACACGCTGATTTGTGCCGCAAATACAACGGCTGGCGCAAAACTCAACAACAGAAGCAAAAATAATTTTTTTATCGTATTCATGTTCTTCATTTAGATTAATCAAGGTTCCAGGCGTTTATAAACGACCGGTAAAAGTTCAAATCCTGAACAGTCGCGCCCCGTTGAGTTACCAAGGCGGATGCGAACGATTGCGCTCGCTCCATAGTCAGCTGCAATGACCAGCCATGCTGCATGCCCAACAGCAAAACCGCCGCAAACGCATCACCGGCGCCCACAGTATCGACTACGGCTAAGTCATCAGTCGGCGCCACTTCAATGAATTCTCCGGTTTGGTCAACTGCCAGCGCGCCCTGACCGCCGCAAGTGACCACCAGAACCTCCAGCCCATGTTGAGCCAGAAACAAACGCATCGACTCTTGCAACGTGTTTTGCAGTGAAGCCAAAAGCATTAACTCATCATCATTCAGCTTGGCCCAATGCGCGTTGGCTAGCCACTGGTTGACAGATTCTTTATGCCACCAGGGCACTCGCAAATTGACATCGATAAAAACTTTGCCCTGATGATGCGCAGTTAAACCCTGCAACGCCTGTGCCGATACGCGGTTACGCAAGGCCAAAGTCCCGTGATAAATAACGCTAAACTTCTGACCCGCATCCAGTTGCTCCGAGGCGATAAAATCATAAGCCTGCTCGGCTAAAATTTCATAACTGGGTTCGCCGTTATTGATAGTAACCTGCACCGTTCCAGTAGGATGATCGGGATCGGTTTGCATGTTTTCAACGGCCATGCCCCAAGCCAGCATGGCCTGCCTGATTTTGTCGCCGGTTGCATCGCGGCCCACCCGGCTGATAAAACAAGGGTGCTGGTTAAAAGCCTGAAGATGCCAAGCCACGTTAAACGGCGCGCCGCCTAATATTTGCTGGCCGTCGGGAAATTGATCGATCAGCGCTTCACCGAAAATGGCGATTGGGTTATGGGTCATGTTTCTCGTTCCAGCTTTAAATCAGGCCATACAATGGAGTCCAGAGCTTGCTCTGGCTACGTTTAAAAGTTCAAAGCAAGCTTTGAACTCCGTCAGTTCAAGTGGCCTGAACCTACCAACCATCAGCATTACCGCTTTCCTGGCGGCCTCGTTGGCCGTATTGATATTTAAATTTGCGCCTTAACAGGCCGGCCGGATCGTCGGGGATTCGTTTGAGCCATTGTTCGTTGGCCTGCTGTTGTTCATCCGCTGGCTCGGCCTTGACCGGCGCTTGCTGTTTGTCTTGTTTCTTTGCTTCGTCTTTGCCCTGCTCGGCTTGCTGAGGCTTTTCCTCTTCCGGCTTTTTTTGCTCGGCTTTATCTTGCTGCTTTTCTTCCGACTGTTGTTTGTCTGATTGCTTCTGCTCCGGTTTTTGTTCGGGCTTTTCCTCGGATTGCTTTTGTTCGTCAGATTTTTCGGATTGATCTCCATCCTTGTTTTTCTCGGAATCGCCTTTGGACTTTTGTTTATCGTCCTTTTGCTGATCCTGTTTTTTTTGTTCTTGTTTTTGTTTTTCCAGTTCCTTTTCTACAACTTCCTTGTTGTGTTTTGCATCGCTATCGTTAGGATTAACGGCCAAGGCCTTTTCGTAGGCATTGATAGCCTGTTCCAACTGACCTGCTTTCGCCAACGCATTGCCCTGATTGTAAGCGCTGCTTTCGGACTTGCTGTTTTTCAGGTCTTCCAGAGACTTATCATACTCGCCCGCCTTGTAATGCGCCGCCGCTTTCCAATCCGGGTTTTCAAATTGCTCCGCCGCCTTGGCATAATCCTCCTTTTTATAAGCCTGTTGCGCCTGCTGGTCTTTGGTCTGCCATAAGTCCTGCCAGCCCAACGCATAACTGTTTTTAGGCAGCGGCAGGATCAGCAACAAGGCAAAACACAGCAGGCCTTTCCTGAACGTCAGCGCGGCCAAAGGTAAGACCAGCAATAACAACCACGGGCCTTTGTCCGACCACTGATCCAATAGCAGGTTATCGTTTTGCTTGCCCTGCTGCTCGACCGATCTATCCACGTTTGCCAGTACGGCTTGAATATCCGTGTCATTGGCCGTTATCGTTTGATACACGCCATTGCCCGCCTGCGCCAGTTTTGCCAGCTCAGAGGAATTTAATTTGGGCACCACAATATTGCCTCGCTCATCTTTAAGGAACCCGCCCTCCGGCAAGGCTATCGGCGCGCCATCATCCGTCCCGACGCCCAGTATTGACAGCTGATACTTATCCAGCGATTTGATTGCGGGCAAGGTTTTATCGACATCAACGCCATCGGTGACCAACAAGATCTGGCCTTTTTGCAGACCCGCCTGCTTGAGCAGCTCAACGGCTTTTTCCAGCGCCGACACGGTGTCGCTGCCCTGGCTTGGCATGATGTCGGTGTTCAATGCCGACAGCTGGCTGTCGATGGTTTCGGTATCATCGGTCAGCGGCGTCACGGTAAACGCGTCTCCGGCATAAACCAGCAATGCGGTTTGGCCGTCTTTACGCTGTTTCAGGATATCGGCGATTTTGTAGCGCGCCATAATCAAACGGCTGGGCTTAATATCGGCGGCATCCATTGACCGGGACAAATCCAGCGCAATCACCAGGGCCGAATCATTCCTGAATACCGGCGAGGGTAGTCGTTCCCAAGTTGGCCCGGCCAGCGCAATAATCACCAGCAGCGCGGCAATGGCTCCGGCGGTTACCGGCCAACGGCTTTGGTTGACCGGCTTTTGCTGCAACAGATACGGCAACAGTGCGGCATCGCATACCGCCGACCAGTTGCCATGAGCCAGCTTGTTTCTGAGCATTAACACCAGTATCGCCAGATACGGTATAACCGCCAGCAGCCAGTAAGGCCTGATAAAATGGAATTCAGCCAGGTTCATGACAACCGTACCTTGGACAACGCAATGAACGCCGCCAATCCCAATGCCACCGACAGCGGCCAGTAATACAGTTCACTGCGGGGCCTGAAATATTGCTTGTCTTTTTCCACCGGCTCCAACTCGTCCAGTCTCATGTAAATATTATTCAACTCGTCGGTGTTTCTGGCCCGGTAATAGTAGCCGCCGGTGCTTTCGGCGATCTTGATCAAGGTTTTTTCGTCCAGGTCGACCGACGGGTTAATTTTGCGGTTGCCAAAGAAACTACGCACGATCATTTCATCAGCACCGATGCCTATCGTATAGATTTTAAGGCGATTGGCCGCAGCCAATTCGGCGGCTTTCAAGGGCGAGACTTCACCGGCGGTATTGGCACCGTCCGTCATCAACACCAAAACCCGGCTGTTGGCCTGCTCGTTTTTAAGGCGCTTGACTGCAAGGCCGATGGCGTCGCCTATCGCAGTATTGTCGCCGGCAAGGCCGATGACGGCCTCGTTTAACAAGGTCATCACCGTTTTCCGGTCGAAGGTTAACGGCGTTTGCAAATAGGCCTGGGTGCCGAACAGGATCAAACCCACCCGATCACCGACACGTCGGTTGATGAAATCGGTGGCGACCATTTTGGCGGCAGTCAGCCGGTCTACAGACCGCTTGTTAATCACAAAATCCTGCTCTTCCATGCTGCCTGATAAATCCACGGCCAGCATCAAATCCCGGCCGCTGACCGCTTGCTCAATCGGTTCGCCCAGCCATTGCGGCCGGGTGCAGGCAATGACCAGTAACAACCAGGCAATCGCCGCCAGCAATAACGGCCATTGCCGGGCTTGGGCAACCGCTCGGGTTTCAATATCGGAAAAGTCGTCCAGGAACGGAACTTTTAATGCCGCCTGTTCCGCAGGCGTATTGGCCGGAACCAGCCAGCGGATTAATAACGGCAACGGTAAAGCGGCCAGCAGCCAGGGCCATTCAAAGTGAATCATGATTTTGTCTGGGCTTTAAGCCAGTCTTCGCATAAGTCGATCAATTGGGAAATTTCCTGTTCGGTAGGTGGCGTATTTCGATAGGGCGCGTCAGCCAGAAGCTGCCCAACGCCCTCGCTGAATGGTGCGCCTTTTACCGAACTGTCGAGAAACTCCAGCCATTGCCGCCCGGTCAATCCGGCGGCCTTGTCCCGCGGCGACACCACGCTGATCGCTACCCGCCTGACCAGCATGGAAAGGTCGCGCAATTTTCCCAGGCTATCTTGCGTTGTATCCTGCTTAATCGAGACCAATATTTTGCGGGCGGTTTTAACCGCGGTCTTGCGGGTCAGCCTTTTATAAAGCCAAACCAGAAAAATAATCAGCAATGGGATCGCTACCGCCAATAGCCACCAGCCGATAGCCGGAGGCCACCAGCCTATGGCTTCGGGTTCGTGGATGTCTTTTAAATCGAGAAGAGTTGGATTCATTTACCTTAAACGTTGTATCGGATCGTCCGTGGTGCTGCATTGAATAAACGCCAGCCCCATTTTTTTAGCTATCTGCTCCAGCTGATGCAAGCGTTCGGAAAAATGCTGTTGATATTTTAATAGCCGCTGCCGGTCGCCAGTGTCGACTACCACGTCCCGCACATCGTCGGTAAAACGATAGCGGCCTTTTTCCGGCAAATGGCTTTCCAGCGGGTCATAGACAAAAATCAGCACCACTTCGCAATGCCGCGACAGCTTGGCCAGATAGGTTTCAACCTGGTCGTTAATGCCGCGAAAATCGCTGACGATATAAACCCGGCTGCCGGGCCGGGCATGATGCATCAGCCTTGCCAGTACCTGTTCCAGCGTAATCGTGGCGGCAGTAGGAAGGGCGACGCTTTTTTGCCCATCAGTTGTGGGGGCAACTTCACTCACAATGGCATTCAAAAACCTGAGCACTGCATGCCTGCCGTTTTGCGGCTTTAATTCGCGGCATACCGTATCGGTAAATATCTGCCCGCCGATCCTGTCGCCGTGATGCTGGGCCGCCCAAGCCAACAGACCGGCAAGTTTGGCGGCGAGTACCGATTTAAAAGCGCCGCGTGTGGCAAAGTGCATCGCAAGACGGTTATCCACGGAAACAAACACCGGCCTTTCCCGCTCTTCCCTAAATAATTTGGTATGGGGTTCGCCGGTACGTGCCGTCACCCGCCAATCGATGTTGCGAATGTCATCGCCCGCTTGGTAAACCCTGGCTTCTTCAAACTCCATGCCGCGGCCTTTGAACCGGGATACGTAACCGCCGCTTTGCCCGGCACGTATGGACGAATGCTTCAGGTCTAAGCCTGCTGCGGGTCTCGCCAAATCGATCAGCGTCTTTAACGACGCTGCAACCAGTTCGCTGCCCGGATTAGCTTGTTTGGCAGACAACATCAAGGTACGGCAACCCTGGCAATCAGTTCTTTAATGAAATGATCAGTGGTGATGCCTTCCGCCTCGGCTTCGTAAGACAATATCAAGCGATGCCGCAACACATCGAAAGCCATATCCTGAATATCTTCGGGGCTGACGAAATCGCGTTGAGCCAGCCAGGCTTTGGCTCTGGAACAACGATCCAGCGCGATACTGGCCCTGGGGCTTGCACCGTATTGCAGCCAGGAAGCAAGGTCCTGCCCGTAGGCCGCAGGGTTACGGGTAGCCAGGACAATTTGCAGCAAATAGTTTTCAAGGCTTTCCGCCATGTGCAAATCCAGCACTTCGTTACGTGCGGCAAACAAGGTCTTTTGCTCAAGCGGCTGGAACTGTTCGCCGTTTCTTACTGAACCTGAACGCGCTTCGGTTCTTGCCAAATGCAGAATGCTTTTTTCATGTTCCGCTTTCGGATAATCGATTTTCACATGCAGTAAGAAACGGTCCAGCTGCGCTTCCGGCAGCGGATAGGTACCCTCCTGCTCGATAGGGTTTTGCGTCGCCATGACCATGAACAATTGCGGCAACGGATAGGTCGCCTGGCCTACGGTTATCTGCCGTTCGGCCATGGCTTCCAATAACGCCGCCTGCACTTTCGCCGGCGACCGGTTGATTTCATCGGCCAGGATCAAGTTATGAAACAGCGGGCCTTTCTGAAATTCAAACGTGCCTTGCTGTGGCCGGTAAATCTCGGTGCCGGTTAAATCCGCGGGTAACAGATCCGGGGTGAACTGCACCCGGTGAAAATCGCCTTGTATGCCTTTGCTCAGCACGTTGATCGCACGGGTTTTGGCCAGGCCCGGAGCGCCTTCAACCAGAATATGGCCGTCAGCCAACAAGCCGATCAGCATCCGTTCAACCA
>DATBQC010000358.1:0-4102 GCA_036561065.1 Methylobacter sp.
TACAACTCAGGGATTTACTTTAATTAATTGGAGCAAACAAATGCCAAAGATCAAAACTAACCGTGGAGCTGCCAAGCGTTTCAGACGCACAGGCAACGGCGGTTTTAAATGTGGTCAGTCCCACAGACGTCATATTCTGACTAAAAAATCGACTAAGAGAAAAAGACAGTTACGCTCGCCGGCAACTATTCATCCGTCAGATGTGCGCATGGCTGCACGTATGATGCCGTACAGCTAATCTAAGGAAATAATCATGCCTAGAGTTAAACGCGGCGTAACAGCCAGAGCAAGACATAAAAAAGTATTAAAGCAAGCGAAAGGTTACTACGGCGCACGAAGCCGGGTTTATCGCGTTGCCAAACAAGCGGTAATCAAAGCCGGTCAATATGCGTACCGTGACCGTAAACAGAAAAAACGTCAATTCCGCGCTTTGTGGATCGTCCGTATCAATGCGGCGGCCCGTCTGAGCGGAATGTCATACAGTCGCTTCATCAATGGCTTAACGAAAGCCAATGTGAAGATAGACCGCAAGGTTCTGGCTGACATTGCAGTTCGCGACATTGCCGCATTTGCGGAAATTGCGAAAATTGCAAAGGAACATCAAAGCAAACCTTAAGGATCGATCCGGATTTTAGTCAACTGAAATTCGGCTATTCCCCTCTCCTCTTTCTGAGGAGGGGCGGGATAAGGTCTTAAAACCTTTTCCCCTTAATAAACTCCTCACCACCTACACACAGCGAGCTAAACCGTGTCCGCTACCCTAGAAGAAATTCTCGCGCAGGCATTACAACAGCTTCGCGACGCACAAGACCTTAACCAACTCGATCTGGTTCGTGTTCAATATCTCGGCAAAAAGGGTTTGTTTACCCTCCAGATGAAAGAACTCGGCGCGCTCGATCCTGAGCAAAGACGCGCTGCCGGGCAAGTCATCAACCAAGCCAAAGATCAATTTCAAGATCAGCTGGAAGCCAAAAAAGATCTGCTGGAAAATGCCGCATTAGAAGCAAGGCTGGCCAGCGAAGGCATAGACGTTACTCTGCCGGGCAGAGGTCAAGCTATTGCAGGCTTGCATCCGGTGACGACCACATTGCGCCGAATCTCCAAGATTTTTGCCAGCGTCGGCTTTCAAGTCGTTGAAGGACCTGAAATCGAAGATGATTACCATAATTTTGAAGCATTGAATATTCCTGCACATCACCCGGCCAGGGCGATGCATGACACGTTTTATTTCGATGCCCACACCGTATTAAGAACCCATACCTCGCCGGTACAAATCCGAGTCATGGAGTCGGAAAAGCCGCCGTTGAAAGTGATTGCGCCAGGCCGCGTGTATCGCTGCGATTCGGACATTACCCACACCCCGATGTTCCATCAGGTCGAAGGCTTTCTGGTCGATACCGACGTCAGCTTTGCCGACTTAAAAGGCGTGGTTTACGAATTCCTGCGCGCCTTCTTTGAAAAAGACATCCAGGTGCGCTTTAGACCATCCTATTTCCCGTTTACCGAGCCGTCCGCAGAAGTCGATATTGAATGCGTAATGTGCGGCGGTCAAGGTTGTCGCGTGTGCAGCCATACCGGCTGGTTGGAAGTAATGGGCTGCGGCATGATACATCCCGAAGTTTTCAAGTCTGTGAATATCGACAGCGAGACTTATAGCGGCTTTGCGTTCGGCATGGGCGTGGAACGCCTCGCGATGTTGCGTTACGGCATTAACGATTTGAGATTGTTTTTTGAAAACGATCTTAAATTTTTGGAACAATTTAAATAAGTCGTCGTTACACGGGAAAACTTGAGTCATGCAAATTAGTGAAGCCTGGTTAAGAGAGTATGTCAATCCAGCAATAACAACAGAGCAACTGGTCGAGCAATTGACCATGGCTGGTCTTGAGGTCGATTCGGTAACGCCTGCGGCAGCGGTATTCAGCGGCGTAGTCGTCGGCGAAGTTCTCGCGATGGAGCAACATCCCGATGCCGACCGCCTGAGAGTTTGCCAGGTCGCAGTAGGCGAAGCAGAACCGTTACAAATCGTCTGTGGTGCCAGCAACGTCCGGGTCGGATTAAGAATCCCAGCGGCATTGATCGGCGCGGTATTGCCGGGCGATTTCAAGATCAAAAAATCCAAACTCCGCGGCGTAGAATCCTTTGGCATGCTGTGCTCTGAAAAAGAGTTAGGTCTAGCCGCTGATGCCAACGGCTTAATGGAACTGGCTGCCGATGCCCCTGTAGGCATTGATATACGTGACTACCTGTCGCTCAACGACAACATCATCGAAGTCGATTTGACTCCCAACCGGGCCGATTGCCTGAGCGTTGAAGGCATAGCGCGCGAAGTGGCGGTACTGAACAAAATGGACTGGTCGGCCACTCAAGTTGAAACAGCCGCAATCAGCCATTCCGACACCTTGTCTGTCTCCGTCAAAGCGACAGACGCTTGCCCGCGCTATTTGGGTCGATTAGTTAAAGGCGTAAATCCTAAAGCCGAAACCCCGTTATGGATGCAGGAACGTCTGCGCCGCTCGGGCGTCAGAAGCTTGAGCGCGGTAGTCGATGTCACCAATTACGTGCTGATCGAATTAGGCCAACCGCTACACGCTTTCGATGCGGCCAAATTAACCGGCGGCATAAATGTGCGCTATGCACAAACTGATGAAAGCGTTGCCCTGCTAAACGGCCAGACCATTAAACTGGATAATGAAACCTTAGTTATCGCCGACGATAAACAAGCATTGGCATTGGCCGGCGTAATGGGCGGCAGCGAGTCTGCGGTTAGCGACGACACCCAAGATGTATTTCTGGAATGTGCGTTTTTCACCCCGCTAAGTATCGCCGGCAAAGCCCGGAATTACGGCTTGCATACCGATTCATCGCATCGTTTCGAACGCGGCGTAGACCCGACCTTGCAGGAACGCGCGATAGAACGCGCGACCCAACTGATTATCGACATTGCAGGCGGCAGCGTCGGCGCAATTACCGAAGTGACAATAGCATCAACCTTGCCGCAACGCGCAGCCGTATTGCTCAGAAAACAACGCCTGGAAAAAACCTTAGGTATTGCCCTGGCGGACGAACAAGTCGTCGATATTTTTCAACGCTTAGGTATGTCCGTGCAAACACAGTCGGATGGCTGGTCGGTCACCGCGCCGGGATGTCGTTTCGACATCGCTATCGAAGCCGATTTGATCGAAGAAATAGCCCGCATAGTCGGCTACAACAACCTGCCGAACAGCAGCCTGTTAATGCGCTCAGAACTGGGCAAGGCTACCGAAGCAGTACTTGATCTGGATCGCGCCAAAGATTTGCTGGTTGTCCGCGGCTATCAGGAAGCGATTACCTACAGCTTCGTCGATGAAGAAATACAACAAGCGGTCGCACCTGACGACGACGTTGTCCGGTTGAAAAACCCGATTTCCGCCGATTTATCGGTGATGCGCACTACCCTTTGGTGTGGTTTATTGAAGGCCGCGCTACATAACACCAATCGCCAGCAAAATAGGGTTCGTTTTTTTGAAACCGGCCTGCGCTTCATAAATAAAGACGGCAACACACAGCAACAAAAAATGCTGTCCGGCCTGGCCTTGGGTAGCGCCTATTCCGAACAATGGGGCGTCGCAACCCGCAAAGTTGATTTTTTCGACGTCAAAGCCGATATGCAGGCGCTGTTTTCGTTGACCGGCGCAGATATGCAATTTGTCCCGGCCAAACATCCGGCATTGCACCCTGGACAAACAGCTGAAATCTTAACGCCGCAAGGCGACAAAATCGGCTGGCTGGGTATGCTGCATCCTACATTGGAAAAACAGTTGGGCTTTGACACCCAGATTTTCCTGTTTGAATTGGATCAGGACTTATTGCTGAACAAGCACATCCCAAAATTCAAGCCGCTGTCCAAATATCCATCGGTACGCCGCGATATAGCTTTGATTGTTAAGGAAGAAATCGCCGTTAGTGAGATAATCAACTGCATTAAAGGCTGTGCAGAACCGACCTTGCAAGATATAGTGATCTTTGACATTTATCGTGGAAAAGGCGTCGAGGAAGGCAGCAAAAGCGTTGCTTTAAGTTTAATCATACAAGATTTTTCACAAACGCTAACAGATTCTGA
>DATBQC010000359.1:0-1715 GCA_036561065.1 Methylobacter sp.
AATCCCGAGTTGGTGGAAGCTTATCATGGCGAAGGGGGTATTCCCATTTCATCCCTGTTCAGAAAAGCATTATTGTCCTTTTATCTCCACGACGAAAAAATATTCTTTTCAACCAATATCTCTTCAGAGAGTAAGCTCAAGATACGTAGAAATATTACTGAGCGCATTAATACGCTGACCCCGTTTCTGCATCTGGATAAAGACCCCTATCTGGTTATAACCAAGGATCGGTTCTACTGGATACAGGATGCTTATACCTTATCCAACAAATATCCGGTGTCCAAACCTGCTGACGATGATTTCCTTGAGGGACATCAAGATTTCAACTACATCCGCAACTCAGTGAAAATTATTGTCGATGCCTTTGATGGCGATGTCGATTTTTATATTTCCGACCCATCCGATGCCATTATTCAGGCATACAGCAGCGCTTATCCCGGATTATTTAAAAATCTGGAAGAGATGCCGACCGAATTAAAGCAGCATTTGCGTTATCCGCGCGATCTTTATTATTTGCAGATGAAGGTGTATGCAAAATATCATCAGCAGGACCCTTCATTATTTTATGAACAGGCCGAAACCTGGGCACAAGCCAATGTTCGCGGACAACCGGTATTGCCTTATTATCAGACGATGGACTTTGGTAACTGTAATGATACGGAAGAATTTGTTTTGATTAACCCGATGACGCCGGTTAATAGAACCAATCTTAGTATGATAGGTGTTGCCGGAACTCTCGATACAAAAAATTGCGGCTTGGATTACAAACCCGGTATTACCGTTTATAAGTTCGGTAAAGAGGTTCAGGTGAATGGGCCAGCCCAAATTGAAGCCTTGACTCAGCAAAATCCTGAAATTTCGGAGCAATTTACGCTATGGGATCAGGCGGGTTCCATTGTTGAAATGGGGCGGATGATTATCCTGCCGATGGGCAATTCCGTTCTATACGTACAACCCATATATATAGCCTCAACCAAAAATAAAATGCCCGAATTAACCAGGGTCATTGTGTCTATTGGCAACGAAACTATTATGGATAAAACCTTATGGTCAGCTTTTAGCCGTTTAAAACAGGTTTATCTGCAAAACGCCGCTGAAAGTGACGGAACAGAAACCCCTAGAGCCATTATAAATGGCCAGGAAAAACCTAAAGAATCAAAGTAGCAAATCAAGACCAGCGGAGAGCACTATCCGCTGGTCGTTTTATCGGTCAACATCAAAATATACCTATTGCAGTATCAATTCACAAAGCCGGTCTTCCAAATCGATTCTTTTTGCCAGACTTTCGCCTAATGCCGATAAATCCTGTTTCAGGTCATCAAGAATTGTTGTTGCGCCATTTTCATATTTATCATTAAACGATACCGCCACTTGAGTAGTGGAGGATAACGCCGGGTAAATTTCTTTCGCCGCTGATAAGGCCGGATCCTGGCTGTCGGCATCTGCAAACAGGCACTCGCAAACACCAAAATGGCCAAGCGAAACATAATCGATTAGCATTTCAGAAAAGCGGGCTAACTTCTTCCTGACTGTTTGATTAGCCGAAAAAGGCATCAATTCGGCAACATGACAATACAAAGACCATACTTCTTGTCTTTCGTGTTGTAGTTCGGCTATTAATTGATAAGCCTGTTGTTGTCTTTCCGGGTTAATTTTAACTGCAATCGACATAAGCACTCTCCTGGGTTTTATTATTGCTTTTTAGTTAGTGACTT
>DATBQC010000360.1:0-1982 GCA_036561065.1 Methylobacter sp.
GCTGAGCTTGAAACCGATTATCAGACCCACAACATCCTGATCTATTTTGCCACGGCGCCGAGCTTCTTCGGCACCATCTGCGAAAACCTGTTTCAGGCCGGATTCAAACAGGGCCCCGGTTGGCGCCGCATCATCGCGGAAAAGCCTTTCGGCACCGATACCGAATCGGCTAGAGCTCTCAACGCCGCAGTACTCAAGCATTGGGATGAGAACCAGATCTACCGCGTAGACCATTATCTGGGCAAAGAGACGGTGCAGAACTTATTGGCATTCCGTTTTGCTAATGGCATGTTTGAGCCACTGTGGAACAAGAACCATATCGATAATATTCAGTTCAATGTATGCGAAGAAGTGGATGTAGGTAGCCGCGGTGCTTATTACGACGAGTCCGGCGTACTACGCGACATGATGCAAAATCACATGTTCCAGATGCTGGCATATCTGTGTATGGAACCTCCGGCATCCTTCGAACCGGATGCGATACGCAATGAAAAAGCCAAATTATTAAGTTCGGTACGTGTTTACAAACCGGAAGAAGTGCCCGATAACTTCGTGCGCGGCCAATATGGCGCTTCGTTCGACGACGAAGGCGAAATGCTGCAACCCGGTTACCGTTATGCACAGGATGTGAATCCGCTTTCCAATACCGAGACTTTTGCCGCCGGTAAATTGCACGTCGACAATTGGCGTTGGGAAGGCGTGCCTATCTATCTGCGTTCCGGCAAAGCATTGTGGAAACGCGGCACTGAGATCGTGGTGGAATTCAAAAAAGCACCGGAAGCCATCTTTCGCGGTACTTCGGTTAAAGAGCTTGCGCCTAATCGCCTGGTATTCCATATCCAGCCGTACCAGGGCATAGAACTATTATTCCAGGCCAAAATACCGGGACCTACGCTCTCTCTGCAAAAAGTAGACATGCATTTCAGCTATAACGATGCATTCAAAGCCTCGCGTTATACCGGCTACGAAGTCATGATCTACTCCTGCACTCATGGCGATAGCACGCTATTTTCGCGCGGCGATCTGGTGGAAGAAGCTTGGAAGATCGCCCAGCCGATACTGGATTACTGGAAAGCCACGCCTGCCGATGATTTTCCCAATTATGCCCGCGGGACCTGGGGGCCGAAAGCGGCCAGTGCACTCATCGCCAAAGATGGCCGACGCTGGTTCGAAGTGGTCACACCTGACGTACTGCAACGCTCGCCTTTGTTCAAGGGTAGCGATCCGGTATTGCTCAAGTCCATCATCATGGCGTTACGTTCCGAAGCCGCCGAGATCGGCGAAACCATTATCCAGAAAGGCGATATCGCCAACGAGATGTATTTGATCTGTTCCGGCGAGGTAGAGGTGCTGGATAGCGCGGGAGAAGAGATAAAATCGCTGAAAGACGGCGATTTCTTCGGCGAGATCGGCCTGCTTATTTCCAGTCCGCGCACAGCCACCATACGCGCTAAAATGCTCACCGATTTGTTCGTGCTGGATAAAGCCGACTTTCATCGCATCCTGCGCGAATCGCCACGCTTTGCCGAGAGCATGTTGAAGATTGCCAAGGAAAGATACGATGTGACCCTGCTGATCGACCAACTACTTGGTTAATAGACCTTAGGTTAACAAATTACAGGCTTAGAAAAAACTGCTACAACCATTTATATTCAGGAGTTAAGTAATGATCATTAAAAGCGAAGTTGTTGATTTGCCGACCCCTACCGGCGTTATGCGCACTTATGTGCACCGTCCGGCGGGCGATGGGCGTTATCCGGCCATATTGTTCTATTCGGAGATATTCCAACAGACCGGCCCTATCGAGCGCGCCGCCCGATTGATGGCAGGTCATGGTTACGCAGTGCTGGTGCCTGAAGTGTTTCACGAACTCAACCCCATAGGCACGGTACTGGGCTATGACGATGCCGGGCGCGATAAAGGCAATGCCGACAAGGCTGCCAAAGATGTACAGGACTACGATAGCGACAACGCCGCAATGA
>DATBQC010000361.1:0-3158 GCA_036561065.1 Methylobacter sp.
CATTGGTGTTGCCGGTTCCTCCGGGACTCACACTACTGCCCGCGCCAAGAGCTGTTGATGAGCCTAAATAACCTTGCGCTAAATCAATTGCCGCCTGCATATTAGCCAGAGTGCTGACTTCGCCGCTTAGTACGATATTTCTCTGCGATGACCGGACATCAATTTTTTCATTAGGGAGTAATTCATTTAGCTTGGCTTTTAATGAATCCAAATCATGCGTCACTTCAATGTCGATAACCTGCATAACTTTCTGGTTCGCTCCCCACAGATACAAATTCGTTGTCCCTAATGATTTCCCCCTGATTAATATCTGATTCGGCGGCATAAAACTGGTCTCCGCCGCCTCCGCATCCACGGGAAAATCGGCAATGGTTGAATTACCCTGAGATATTTCAACTATATTTTTATCCAGCGTAATCAGCCTGGATTTATTTAACGAAATCTGTACCTTGGCAGATTTAATGTCTGAGCTGGTTATCGCGGCAACTGCATGATGCGCAACACATAACGCGATAATTGGGAAAATGCAGGCTATGGTTTTATTTGTTTTTATATTCATGGCGAACTCATTTTGTAATAACAAGCGTTAATTTTTACTAAATTCGACTACCCACTTACCTCAACATGAGGAATACCGTAGGCCGGAATAAGACCATCCAAGCGCGTAGCGCGAGGTGGCGTTTCCGGCGAATCAGGGTGGTGTTTACCGGAAAGGCTTCCGCTCCTGCTCACGCCCCTTATCTACATCCGTGTAGGCAACACCGGTTCTCGCTGTCGCTCGAACCGGCTTATTCCGGCCTACGGGATTAAATCCGGTCGTCCATAAAAACCGGCAAATCCACCTTAAGTCAGCAATCTTTAATTCCATTCTTCCGGCACCTCTTTACGACCATGGAATTACCTTTAGTAGACGTTTTTTACCTCGATTTTTCTCAACCAACTTCGGTTGCACTTCTGCTACTTCAACAGCTGTGTCTTCCAGCGCGCTATCCAGCGGATTTCTTAAGGTCAGCTGTATCGTTCCTTCCTGCATGGCCTGAACCATTATCTCGGCTTGATCAGGCTTTAATTCCAGCGTAACCGCCCGGACTATGGCCGGTTTTTCTTTTTCCTGAGAAGCTTCCTGATCTACCGCCAATACTTTGATGTTCTGCAACAGCGTTCGCGTGCTTGCCTTATTGGTGGCTCGATCCATTCGCGTGGACAGAATATCGACCTTGTTTCCGGGTAAAATAAATCCTGACACACCAACTACATCATCCACCCGAACTGAAATGGCGCGAGACTCCTTGGCTATCAAGGCTGAAAGCGTGCTGCCGCCCAAGTACTCTGAAATTCTTTTTTCCGTGATGACTTCATCAGGATAGAATTTATTCATCGCAACTTTGTTGACGACTTGATCTTTTGATGAGTATGCACCCTGCGGCGGCGCAGAGTTGCCCGGCCAAGCGATCAGCTTAATTTGTGCTTCTTCTATCTTGACGCCAAAGGGTATTTCAACTGCGGCGACAACAACAGACCCGGCAGAATCGGGTGCTGCCCGGCCCTGTACCCAACTGTTGGCAACCCATGCTGCAAGCAGTGCCAGAAGTAAGGCGATACTCAGCATAATAATAAAACGTCTGTTCATTTAATCACCTCTTCCTGATATATCAATAAAGTAGGTATCCCACGCGAGTCTGATGTTTTCTTTGCTTAGGTGTCCCCGGTTATTTTTAAATGCTGCCATGTCAAGTCCAATGCCAATCAAATCCCGAGGCTGGCACGGCAAAAAAGACCGCTTGGTCTGGTCATACAATTCGAAAACGCAATCCAGTACGCCTTCTTCAGTCACTATATTTTGTTCCCGGCACACATTCCCCCAAATCAGAGTGAATTGTTCTTTAGTAATATCAGTGAATTGTATTTTGTAGCCCAATCGCCTTAAAAAAGCCTCATCGGCCAATTCCAGGGGGTGCAAATTGGTTGAGAACATCAGCACGGTGTCAAACGGTACGGGAAAATGCTGGCCCGTCCCCACCGTCAAATAATCGGTGTGTTCTTCCATCGGCACAATCCAGCGGTTTAACAATTCAATGGGAGGCATGCGCTGCCGCCCCATATCGTCAACGATATAAATGCCGTTATTGGCTTTTAACTGGATGGGCGCATGGTTTAACCGGGTGACAGGGTCGTAACGCAATTCGAGCCTGTCCATGGTCAACTCGCCGCCGCTGATGGCAACCGGGCGCTCGCATAAAATCAAGCGTTGATCGGTACGTGTATCGAAATGAAAGCCGACTTTTTCGTCGACTTTATAAACAGGGATATGTATGAGCGGATCAAAGAACTGGATGATTTCCCTGCCTACAGAAATGGCATAGGGAAGATAAATAGGGTCGCCCAAACTACGCGCCAGATGCTTGCAAATAAAGGTCTTGCCGCTACCTGCCGGGCCGTAAACCATGATGGCCCGCCCGGAATGCAAAGCAGGCCCTAGTTGGTCATATAAGTGGTCTTCGAGCACGACATCGGCAAAGGCCTCCATCAACTGCGCTTTGCTTACCGTGCAATTGAACACGGATTGCGCTTCAACCAATTGCCGGTAGTGGTCGATTGTTATCGGCGCGCGGCCAATATAGCCGCTACGCAAATAGGCATTTTTCGCTTCGGAGCGGCCTAAATCGGTTAATTGATAACGTACTCCGGCGCTATTTTCTTTTGCGGCAAGCGCTTCAATCCGGAAATCTTTACGCAAGGTAATCAAAATTCCTTCCATCAGGTTTCCTGTCAATGCCATCCTGTCGGCCAATTGCTGCAAATCCAGTACGCCGCCGTCATAAAGATGCTTTAGCGTTAAATCAAGCAATAACTCGACATCGAGAGCGCTCTCGTCAATTGTGCGGGGTTGTTTAATTAGCTCTAAAAGTGACATAAATTAACCATAGATCCCATGTTGCAAAATTTCGGATATAAAACATAAAAAGTAGATAATGCAATTGCCGGTGCCAGTGGCAATGGGTAGCTTGCAATATCCGAGTTGTCCGGCTTTTGGTAAGACCATTTTCCGACAAACAAACCATAAATAAGTGCTTTGTATCTAAGCAGCAATTTAACCAAGCCTCCCTTCACGGTGATAAACACAACTGCCATGACAAGGATCGCAATATAACTGTAGA